>NZ_JBFSRZ010000027.1:0-66355 GCF_041466065.1 Vibrio sp. 10N.239.312.C11 | reverse complement strand
ATGGCGATGACTCCAACCAGTATCAACTACCAATTCAAGTCATTGATGATGTTCCAGTAATGACGCCGCCGACGGGCGAAACGGTTGTCGATGAAGACGACCTTTCAGGCATAGGTTCGGATCAATCTGAAGACACCATTATCAATGGACTGTTCACCGTCGATGAAGGTGCCGATGGCGTTGTGAAGTATGAACTGGTTGATGAAGATTTAGTCTTGAGCGGTTTAACCTCCGATGGAGAAAGCTTAGAGTGGCTAGCTGTTTCACAAAACGGCACAACATTCACCTATGTTGCTCAAACTGCAACCAGCAATGAAGCCGTGTTTGAGATTGTTTTCGATACCTCTGATAACAGTTATCAGTTTGAATTGTTTAAACCACTGAAGCACCCTGACGGTGCAAACGAGAACGCGATAGATCTTGATTTCTCAATCGTTGCTGAAGATTTTGATCAAGACCAATCGAATGCGATTGATCTCAAAATAACAGTCACTGATGATATTCCATTAGTGACAACACAATCGATTACTCGTGTTGAAGGTCAGGGTTATCGCGGCTCTATAGTCGATATGTTTGCTGATTCTACAGATGTCGGTGCCGATGGCGCGGAACTGAGCAAAATTGAAGCATTTGACGGAAGTGGAATTGTTTTCCGTTCAGGGAACAGTGGGTCTTACAGTAGTGACTTCGATTTAAATAGTGGTACTCAAGAGGTACGAGTATATGAGCAGATCAATGGCGCTGTTGATCCTCGAGAGCTGGGTCGACTGAAAATAAACTCAAATGGTGAGATTGAGTTTAGAGCCAATAATTACTTAGAGCATGTTGGTGATGAAATTAATTTCTCTATTAATGTAACAGCGAAGGATGGCGATTCAGATACGTCATCGACACCCTTGGACATCACTATTACGGATAGGAATTCGTCGAAGATCGCGCTGACAGTGACCACCTTTGAGGATGCGGGTAGAGACTCAACAATACCATATGCTGCAGGTGATGCTCCGATTCTTGAAAATATACAAGACAACCAAAGCGGTTTACCTAATGCACCAGCTCAAGTTGCGCTTCAGGTTAACCTGAATGACAGGGATAACAGCGAGTCTATCGGTCAACTGATTATAAAAAACAGTAACCATAGAGGCACGTTCTATTACTTTGAGGGTGGTGAGTATCACAAGTTAACGCCTGAAACTAACGGTCAAATATTATTTGGACCGCCTCAAATGCAACAAAGCTATGCTTTAAACCCAAGTGAAGTAAGACAAACCATTGCAACCATCGAAAACCTTTATTTCGTTCCTGACCAAAACTATGGTTCAGATAGTAATGGCGTTGAGATCCGCTATCAATTGGAGATCGATAATGGAGGCACTCTTGACCACAAAGTAAACTCAAGTTTCAAAATCGAGATTGAAGCGGTAGCGGATATTGCAACTTGGGATGATGGTAACAGCACTTATCAGTATCAAGTCAATGAAGATGAAGACAACGTCACGTTGCAGCTAAACGCAGTATCACAAGATAGTAGCCAAACTGAAACGATCACTTATGAGTTGAAAGTTGTTGAAGGTGACGGAAAGTTTGAGCTTCTTGATAAAGACGGCAATGTGCTTACGCTGACGGCGGGTGGTGTATATAAAATAGCGGCAGAAGACATTAACACCACCGTGGTTAACCCTATTGATAATTTCTCGGGTCAGATAGAGTTCGAAGCAACAGCGGTTACAGAGGAAACACTGAATCCTTATGAAGATACTGCTAACGGTGGGGCAAATGATAAAACTAAGGCTCGTTCTGTAGAGCAAAACATCATTATTGATGTCACTGCTGACGCTGACCCTGGAAAGTTCAGTGTAAATCGCATTCAAATCAACGAAGACAATATTGATAATCCCGACTACCTTGGGCCTTTGGATAACAAAGATGCATTCACGCTAGACGAAGTCATCACCATGACAGGGTCGGTCGATACGGATGGCTCTGAAGAACTGTTTGTTCGTATCAGCAATATTACAGAAGGCGCAGTGCTTTACTTTGTGGGTACAACCACGGTAGTTCCTATTGTCAGTGGTACCAATTACCACGAAATAGCGTATTCCGATTTGGCTAACGTTGAGGTGGTTCCAACTAAACACAGCAATGTCGATTTCACTTTTGATGTTACAGGTGTAGTGAAGGACACAGCAAACCTGTCAACCAACCCACAACAAGTCGATGTAGAAATACTCGGTACTAAAACGGTTAACGTTGAAGTGAAAGGAGTTGCTGACACACCTTATGGTGGGACGAATGGTACCGATTGGACCGCAATTACAGATGGTACTGCAAGCGGTGTTCAAACGACGATTCAAGAGAGTCAAAACGGCGACAGCTTTGCTCTGCTTGACTTCACGGTATTGTCGGGTGAGAGAAAGCCTGACACCGGCACTACACCATTACCGGACGATGGTTCCGAATCAATAACGGTTATCTTATCGGGTATTCCTGATGGCGTTATAATCGAGGATGGGGACGGTACGGTTATTGATCTTAACTTTGTGGGTTACGAAACCGGACCGGGTGGTAGCCCTGATTTATCAAAACCTATCTACGAAGCTAATATTACGGAGGCGGGTACAACGTCAGGTATTCGTATTCGACCTGTCGACTCTTCGACCGAGAATATCCATATTCAAGGCAAAGTGATCGTAACGGAAAACGACGGTCACACACTTTCTTTTGATCAAGAAATTCGAGTGTTGGTTGAGCCTATCATCGATACCTCAGCAACCTACAACAACGTCACAAACGGGAGCGAAGATACTGCTATCAACATCGATTGGCATCCTGAAGGCGTTGACTATATCGACTCTGACGAGCATTTCACTTCAATTAAGATTTCCGGTATTCCACCGGGTGTCACACCCACCGTAAATGGTGATGTGACTGTTGTGAATGATGGTGTGGGTACGTTAACGATTACCCCTAAAGACGCGAATCAGACGCCGGAACAATTTACCCAAATTGCATTAGCGAATAACTTTATTCAAATGACTCCGCCAACTGACTCTAGCGTTGATTTCACATTGACGACAGAGGTAGACGTTGAGGAGCGTGATCACGAATATGTGGACTCTTCTAACCCAGGTGAGGGTATTGCGACTGCGACGGTTAAAGGTACGATCAATGTTATCGTAAGACCCGTTGTTGAGACTCATGATGGCATCGATAATCAGCTTATCGTCGACGACGTGGCTGGAACTGGTTCTTTGGGTACGGTGAGCGCTGATCCTTTGACTGGTGTACTCAAGTTTACAACCAACAGCGACAATCCGTCCGCCACGGATGAATTTGTTATTCGATATCAAGAAACCGATGCATCATCTGCTATTGAGGAAGTCGACCAACTGGTTATTCAATTAACGAATAATGACCCGAATAAGACTCCATTATCAGATGACGTATTGAATCAATTACTCGTTATTGGCGCGGCTTATGAAGGCGATGGTCGTTGGGTTGTGACGAATGAGGACTTGTTTAGTATCAGTGCTCCTAATGGTCTTGGTTTCCCTCCTATTTCTAATCTTCCAGACGTATTCAATGACATCAAGATGACTATCTTTAGTACGGTGGTTGATCGCGGTGATGGTGTTGAGGTTGAGTCATCTCCTGCCGTTATTCGGGAAGGCGAAGTGACATTGTCATTCCCAGAAGTACTTGTCGGGGGAGGTGAGGTCGCAGCAGATATTACGATGACACCAAACAGTGTTGTCGATGCCATCGAGGACACACAGCTAGATTTGGGAGCTGCGCTAGATAGTTTGATCACTTTCTCTGGAGAAGACGCTTCGGTAGACCAAGTGACCATTATCATTGATGACTCCGTGACCATTAA
Source organism: Vibrio sp. 10N.239.312.C11 (assembly GCF_041466065.1). Lineage (NCBI taxonomy): Bacteria > Pseudomonadati > Pseudomonadota > Gammaproteobacteria > Vibrionales > Vibrionaceae > Vibrio > Vibrio sp. 10N.239.312.C11. The sequence goes on along the minus strand of NZ_JBFSRZ010000027.1, from coordinate 62,478 downwards.
CCCAGGAGGCACTTTCCCAATTAGTTTAGCGGGAAGCAGTGAAGTCGATTTTGTTAATGGAAAATATGTATTCGAAACAACCGTTGAACAGGGCGTTCCAACTGATTTCTCAGGGCTGTTACTTAACTTACCGGCAGACTACTCTGGTGACTTTAGATTACCACTAACCATAGTGACCAAAGATACGCTCTCTGGTGATGAGAAAACGTTAGTTACCGACGTCGTCATCAAAGTCGCGCCAGATGCAGAGACGGATCCTACGATTGAGGTGAATGTCGTCGGTTCGCTTGATGATGCCTTTAATCCTGTTGATAACGACGGTCAGGCTGGACAAGATCAGGTGGGTTACGAAGACACCTACATTCAACTCGACTTCAATTCGACTATTTCGGATCAGGTATCAGGCGTCGAAGGGGGGCAAGAGGCGTTTACATCCATTACTTTGACGTTGGATGACCCTTCAATAGGGGCATTCTATGACAATACGGGTACCTCACTTGGTACCTCAGTCACGTTTAATCAAGCTGAAATCGCGGCGGGGGCGCTCGATAATGTCCTCTTTAGGGCGATAGAAAACTACCCAACTGGAAATGATATTAACCAAGTGCAGATTAATGTAAGTGGTACAGTTACAGATACCGCAACCTACAATGATTCTGCTTTTCCGGTAGGCACTGCAACCGACTCCGATACCTTCAATACAAGTGTTCGTTTTGATGTTGTTCCGGTTGTTGATGATGTACATGTCTCTGGGCCGGGTAGTGATCCTGATGTAATCGAGATTACCGGCAACGAAGACCAGCTTATTTCCTTGTCAGGTACAGGACCTGTATCGATTGCACTGACTGACCTTGATGGATCAGAACAGTTTGTATCGATTAAGTTCACCGATGTACCTGATGGCTTCCAGATGCGTGTAGATGCTGGTTCTGCTTACACTGTGAAAAACAACGGTGGCGGTGAGTGGAGTGTTCAATTGCCTCAAGCTTCTGGGCTTTCATTCGACTTAAGTGAAATTTCGATTTTACCGCCTAAAAACTTCAGTGGTACTGCTGAGTTTGGTGTTGAAGTGTTCACTCAAGAGTCGCTACTTGGTGTACCGACTGCGGCTGCAAACTTACCAAGCTTCAAACTGCATGTGGTGCCTGTTGGTGACGATGTTGATACCAATCCTACGGACTCTGTAACAGGCAACGAAGGGCAGAATATTGATATCGAAATCAATGCGACTATTTTAGATAAAGAGTTGTCGGCCACAGGAAGCGGAACGTATACCGAAAATGCACCCGAAACCCTTCGAGTCGAAGTGGCTGGTGTTCCTCAAGATGCTTCTATCTACTACCCTGACGGAACCACTATAGGTAGCTATGATCCAGCGACGCAACTCTGGACACTAAACGTCCCAGCTCAGTCGTTAGATAAGATCATATTTAACTCTGGCGAACATAATAGTGATACAGGTAATGCTTTGGGTATTAATGGTCCACTGCAGATTACCGTTCGTTCTGTGGATACAGATGCTGATAACACGGAGCATTTAGGCACACCAACGAGTTTCAATGTTGATTTAGTGATTGATCCTATCAACGATCAACCGACCTTTGTCAATGTGACTAACCTTGAAACGACAGAAGACTCTACTGGCGTGGCAATCAACAACTTTAGTATCTACGATATCGACGCAAACTTTGATAATCCAGATGCACCGTATGTACTGACGCTAAAAGTTGACCAAACACTGCCGGGTGCACAGGGCGAGTTTGTACTCCCAAGCACTCAATCCAATGGTGTGACATTTGTATTGCAGGCTGATGGCTCACTTGTCATGACAGGTAAAGAAGCTGACATCAATGCAGCGCTAACTAATGGCGAGGTTACGTTCAAACCGGACCCGGATCAGAACTATCTCAATCTGGGTGGGTTAGTGACCATTAATGCTACGATCGATGACGGTGGTAATAACGGTTTGATTGATGCGGGTGATCCGAATACCGCTCAAACGAATCAAACTACCTTCACTATTAAAGTGACGGAATATAATGATGCTCCGATAGCGGCCAATGTTGATTTGGGCTCGATTCCGGAAGATGGCCAAATCGTGATTGTTGAGGGTGACTTGATTACGGCAAGCTCTGATATCGAAAATCATAACCTTACCGTAACAGATATCAGCCTTACTCAAAATCAAGGTCAAGGTCAGCTTCAGAGGTTTGAGAACATTGCTGGGGCGGATGACAATTCGATTAATGGTCCATACTGGGTGTTCACGGCAGCTGATGATTATAATGGAGACGTCAAATTCAATTACTCCATTATCGATGATGGTACAACCGACGGTTCGTCGGACTTCAAAGTGGGCAGTGCGGAAATCAGCCTTGTAGTTACAGAAGTTAATGACCAACCAGTGGCAACCGATATTGATTTGGGCACCATGCTTGAAGAAGGTCAGCTAATCATCAAAGCTGAAGACCTGATTACAGCGACGACAGACCCTGAGGGGCATGCCATTACGGTAACTAAGGTCGAAATCGATCAAGGTCAGGGGCAAATTCAGAAGTTTGAGAACGTTGGTGGGGCGGATGACAATTCGATTAATGGCCCATACTGGGTATTCACGGCAGCTGATGATTACAATGGCGATGTTACATTCACCTATACCGTAGAAGATAACGGTACAACCAATGGCTCAAATGATTTCTTAACGGATACCGCGGAAATCAGCGTTGTGGTACAAGGTGTTAACGATACACCTGTTGTTAATGGTGACAATGTCACTGATTTTATTGATGAAGAATCGGGTCAGCTGCTGAGTGGCATCAATGTCAGTGATCCTGATTATGTTGATTCATTTTCTAATGACTTGATGACGGTCACTTTGACGGTGGATTACGGAACGTTAAATGTGTCGCTGCCTGCCGTGACAACTGTGATGGTGAATGGCAACAACACAGGTTCGGTTATCTTAGTAGGTACGTTGAGCGACCTAAATGCATTAATTGACACACCGACTAGCCCTGCGGGTGTTTATCTGGATGCGAGCCTGTCTCCAACCAATAGCATTGGCTTGGAAGTCATCGCGAAAGATAGCGGAAACCCTTCTGGTATCGTCATTGAAACCACGCCAGTTATCTATGATATCGCAGTGACTCCTGTGGCGAATGCGCCGACTTTGTCGATTGATACTGCGTCTAACTACGTCAGAAATATCACCGCTAACCAGTCAGTAAGCGCTAGCGGCGTTCCTTTGGTTGGTATTATTGCTGCCTTGACAGATATTACGGAAGAGCTAACGCTACGTATCAGTGATGTGCCTGTTGGTGCTCAAATTACGAGTGATGTGGGTTCAGTGACTGATGTCGGTGGTGGAGTTTGGATTGCCACGGCGGATGCGATTGACACTGTGAAAGTGGTTGGGCTTTCTGATACGCCGGGAAGCTACACACTCAAAGTGGAGGCGGTTTCAGAAGAGCTAGATAACAGCGATACTGCAACATCGGCTTCGATAGATCTCAACTTGAACATTGTGTCTAACGGGGTTGATATCGATTTAGCTACAGAAACCGACGATGTTCAGTTATTGGCAGGGGCTGGCAATATCGACCTGACAGCGGGATCTGGAAATGATCGTCTGGAAGGTGGTTCGGGTGACGATACGTTAGTTGGCGGTGATGGTAACGACACTCTCATCGGTGGAGGCGGTTCCGATATTCTGACTGGTGGCGACGGTATGGATTCGTTTGTATGGTTCAACATCGAAGATGGTGTCGAAGATACGATTACCGACTTTAGCCTATCTGAAGGAGACCAACTCGATCTAAGAGAAGTGTTACCTGAGCTGAAAAGTGCCTCACCAGATATAACAACACTGCTGCAACACATTGATGCGAAGGTTGACGGGGATGATATTGAACTTACGATTAACCCTGATGGCTTAGGCACTACAGAACAAGTGATTGTGGTTGAAGATCTTGCGCCTCAGCTGACGTTAAATGGCACCATGCCTTCTGATATTCTGGATGCGCTAGTGCAACAAAATGTCATGACTCACGGTTAACGCTCAATTGATAAGCGCTAGTGATTAGAAGTGAATAACTAAACCATAACGAAATAGGCCAGCAATGCTGGCCTATTTTTTATTAAATCTTGCTGAATGAGCCCCGATAAACCAATAGCCTCGATAAAACAACAAAAAGCCCATGCTGTCGGGGGAAAGCATGGGCATTATTTTATGTGTTATATCAGCTAAGCGAATAGTGTTCTTTCTCTATACTATTTGAGAATCGCTCCATCATTTAGCTTTTTTGCAGGGTTTTTGGCCGCATTAACCAGTAGGATACCAACGGTTAGTACCATCGAACCACATAGTAGGAACAACAAGCGTCCTGTTGGTTCGTTTGGAATCAGAGCCATTGCTAGGATACCGAAACCTGCTGTGCTGATAAGCTTACCAAGCATTGAACGCTGTTTAGTATCTAGGTTTTGTTGCTCTTCACCTTCCGCTACTAATGGTGTGTTCCAGTTAGTGAATAGTTGGTCAACTTCTTTCTCACGTTCAGGCGATAGGCCTTTGTAGAAGCGAGAAGTTAGCATGAAGTAACCACCAGTAAACACTACGTGAGCAGCTAAGCTAAGACCTACTTTCAAGTCGCTCCATTCACGGCCAGTAAGCGCTGTTTCCATACCGAATAGGTGCTCGATGTCTTCTGCTTGAAGCGAGATACCGAAGATGTAGGAAACGAAACCACCAACCACGAGAGTAGACCAACCAGCCCAGTCAGGCGTCTTACGAATCCACATACCAAGTAGTACAGGGATAAGCATTGGGAAGCCAATTAACGCACCTACGTTCATTACGATATCGAACAAGCTCAAGTGACGTAGAGAGTTAATGAACAAGCCAATCGCGATGATGATAACACCCATCATAATAGTCGTTAGCTTACTTACAATAACCAGCTCTTTCTGAGTCGCATTTTGACGAAGAATCGGGCTGTAGAAGTTCATTACAAAGATACCAGCGTTACGGTTCAAACCTGAATCCATAGAAGACATCGTTGCAGCGAACATTGCTGACATAAGAAGACCAACCATACCTGCTGGCATTACGTTCTGTACGAATGCTAGGTAAGCAGCATCACCCGCTTTATCACCCATTGAAGCGTACTCTAATGCGAACTCAGGCATGAATGCACTTACGTACCATGGTGGTAGGAACCAAATTAGTGGACCAACAACCATAAGGATACATGCTAGGCCTGCCGCTTTACGTGCGTTTTCACTGTCTTTTGCACATAGGTAACGGTAAGCGTTGATGCTGTTGTTCATTACACCGAATTGCTTCACGAAGATGAACACAACCCAAAGGATGAAGATGCTCATGTAGTTTAGGTTGTTACCTAACATGAAGTCGCCGTCGAAGTTAGCAACGATGTTAGTTAAGCCACCACCGTGGAAGTAAGCCGCAACCGCACAAGTGATTGTCACGGCCATGATTACAAGCATTTGCATGAAGTCAGAAGCAACAACCGCCCAAGAGCCGCCTGTTACTGCCATCAATACTAGAACCATACCCGTTACCACAATGGTTGCTTCCATTGGGATGTTGAATACAGCAGCTACGAAGATAGCGAGACCGTTTAGCCAGATACCTGCAGAGATAAGACTGTCAGGCATACCTGCCCATGTGAAGAACTGTTCAGACGTTTTACCAAAGCGTTGACGAATGGCTTCGATCGCCGTTACCACACGAAGTTGGCGGAACTTTGGAGCGAAGTACATATAGTTCATGAAATAGCCAAAAGCATTGGCTAAGAATAGGATTACAATAACGAAACCGTCATTGAACGCGCGTCCTGCGGCACCTGTAAACGTCCATGCTGAAAACTGTGTCATGAAGGCGGTTGCACCAACCATCCACCACAACATTTTGCCGCCCCCTCTGAAGTAATCACTTGTAGAGGTGGTGAACTTACGGAACATCCAACCAATTGCGATTAAAAAGAAGAAGTAGGCGAGAACAACAAAAGTATCAATAGTCATCTTTTCAGCCTTTTAAGTTTCATAATTAACTGACACCTAGATTACTCCTTCTGCATACTTATTTGTACTACAATATGTCTTTAGCGTGATCTGGGGCGCATGTTTATTTCATCATAGATGGCACTTAAAGCCGTTTAAGAGCTTAATTTTCTGAAATTATTTCAAATTTCATCGTTGTCGTTGGATAAATACTTGAAAGTAAGTATTTAAAATAATAATACAAATATCCGTGTGGTTATAGGGGTTAGTTGAGCGAGCGTGTTGATTGAGAAGCGACAAAACTCTAATAAGTATGGTTAAAATTAAAATAGGTGTGTCCACTTTATATCACGTAATAAAAAAGCGAGCACAGAGCTCGCTTTCGTCGTTGAACAAGTGTCAGCCAGTTAACGCGAACCTATCTATTGACTAGCTCGACAGCGTCACGAACAAGCTTGCCTAGTTCGTCCCACTTACCTTCGTCGATAAGGTTAGTTGGAACCATCCAAGTACCGCCACACGCAAGAACAGAAGGGATCGATAGGTATTCATCTACATTCTTCAAGCTTACGCCACCAGTAGGCATAAATTTAACAGGGTAAACCGCTGTTAGTGCTTTAAGCATACCTGTACCGCCAGAAGGCTCAGCAGGAAAGAACTTCAACGTGCGAAGGCCCATTTCCATTGCTTGTTCAACTAGGCTTGGGTTGTTAACACCCGGTACAATTGCGACACCTTTATCGATACAGTATTGAACTGTACGAGGGTTAAAACCTGGGCTTACGATGAAATCAACGCCAGCTTCGATAGATGCGTCAACTTGCTCGTTAGTCAGTACAGTACCTGAACCGATTAGCATGTCTGGGAATTCTTTACGCATGATGCGAATCGCTTCGATTGCACATTCTGTACGCAGTGTGATTTCTGCACATGGCATGCCGTTTTCAACCAGTGCTTTGCCTAGGGGGATGGCATCTTCAGCACGGTTGATAGCGATTACAGGGATTACTTTTAGGTTTGCTAGTTGTTCATTTAATGTAGTCATGAATTCTTTCTCACGTTAATAATGGGTCTGCTTTCAACTAAGCAAACCCTTGATTAATAGTTAAAGTGCGCAATTATAGAGACAAATCAGGGGTCGCTTCTAGAGGAATGATAGCACCTGGATGCTGAATCACAGTCCCTGCCACAATGTGACCTGCTAATGCTGCATCACGCGCATTGCCACCGCTCAAGCGTTTAGCCAAGAAGCCTGCACTGAACGAATCGCCAGCCGCTGTTGTATCAACGATGCTGTCTACTGGGTTTGGTGCAACGTACTGAGCACTTTGGCTTTCAACCACTAGGCAGTCTTTCGCGCCACGCTTAATGATGATCTCTTTCACACCAGACTCAGACGTACGTGCAATACACTGTTCAATGCTTTCGTCACCGTACAGCTCTTGCTCGTCATCGAACGTCAGTAGCGCTGTGTCGGTGTACTTAAGCATCTTCAAGTACCAAGAAATCGCTTCTTGTTGGCTTTCCCAAAGTTTTGGACGAAAGTTATTGTCGAAGAATACTTGGCCGCCTTGAGCTTTGAATTTGTCTAAGAAGCTGAATAGCTGTGCGCGTCCGTTCTCTGTCAAGATAGCAAGCGTAATACCACTTAGGTAAACCGCGTCAAAAGAAAATAGCTTATCAAGTAGAGCAGGCGTGTCTTGCTGGTCAAACATGAATTTTGCTGCAGCATCATTACGCCAGTAGTGGAAACTGCGTTCACCAGTTTCATCGGTCTCGATGTAGTAAAGTCCTGGTTGTTTGTGATCAAGCTGAGCAATCAAGCTAGTGTCGATACCTTCCGCTTGCCACTTTTCTAACATGTCGGTACTGAATGGGTCAGTGCCTAGTGCTGTTACGTAGCTCGTGTTGATATCTTGTTCTTTTGTTAAGCGAGACAAGTAAAGTGCTGTATTCAGTGTATCGCCACCAAAACTCTGCTGAAGCCCGTCTTTTTTCTGTTGTAGCTCAACCATGCACTCGCCAATGACCGCGATGTTTAATGATTTCATATGCTTACCTTAGCAACTGAGGTTGCGCTAGTTATTATTTTAGGAAATCTTCACGCGCAGGATTGAAGATATCAAGAAGGATGCTGTCTTGCTCTAGAGCAACGGCGCCGTGCATCATGTGTTTACGCGCGAAGTAAGCATCGCCTTCTTTAAGCACTTTCTTTTCACCTTCGATTTCAGCTTCGAAGCTACCACGAACAACATAACCGATTTGGTCGTGAATTTCGTGAGTATGAGGATGGCCAATTGCGCCCTTATCAAAACATAGGTGTACAGCCATAAGATCGTCAGTGTACGCGACGATTTTACGCTTGATACCACCGCCCAATTCTTCCCATGGGTTTTCATCTAGAATAAAGAAAGAGTTCATTGTGTATCTCCTAATCTGTTTAAATCTTTTAAGTGTTACTTAACTGTGTTCATCATAAGGGAATGAGGTTAATTGTAATACAATATATCTAGTGTTGTGTGATATTGATCAAGCGATACTTTATATAGCGCAAATAAATCAACAACTTAACAAATGCTTGATATTTAGTGTTATCTATTAATATCAATAGCTTATGCGGGTTTATGTGATTCTGCTCATCATTTTGCGACGAATAAGTACAATTAAAGCTAATATTGTATTACTTTATATGGAGTTTGAAAATTTAATCAAAGTTTAAACCGATAAACTCTTTATTGAGGGTGACAAAGAATATGACGACTAAACCAGTATTGTTGACTGAAGCAGAAATAGAGCAACTTCACCTTGAAGTGGGCCGTTCTAGCTTAATGGGCAAAACCATTGCAGCGAACGCGAAAGACCTAGAAGCGTTCATGTGCTTACCTATTGATGTTCCTGGTCACGGAGAAGCGGGTGGTTACGAGCATAACCGCCATAAGCAAAACTACACGTACATGAACTTAGCTGGTCGCATGTTCTTGATCACTAAAGAGCAAAAGTACGCTGACTTTGTTACAGAACTACTAGAAGAGTACGCGGACAAATATCTAACGTTTGATTACCACGTACAGAAAAACACTAACCCTACAGGTCGTTTGTTCCACCAAATCTTGAACGAACACTGCTGGTTAATGTTCTCAAGCTTGGCTTACTCTTGTGTTGCTTCAACACTGACACAAGAGCAGCGTGACAACATTGAATCGCGCATTTTCGAACCAATGCTAGAAATGTTTACGGTTAAATACGCACACGACTTCGACCGCATTCACAACCACGGTATTTGGGCAGTAGCCGCTGTGGGTATCTGTGGTCTTGCTCTAGGCAAGCGCGAGTACCTTGAAATGTCAGTGTACGGCATCGACCGTAACGATACTGGCGGCTTTCTAGCTCAAATCTCTCAACTGTTTGCACCTTCTGGTTATTACATGGAAGGTCCTTACTACCACCGTTACGCGATTCGCCCAACATGTGTTTTCGCTGAAGTCATTCACCGTCATATGCCTGAAGTAGATATCTACAACTACAAAGGCGGCGTGATTGGTAACACAGTACAAGCCATGCTGGCGACGGCTTATCCGAACGGTGAGTTCCCGGCTCTGAATGATGCTTCTCGTACAATGGGTATCACAGACATGGGTGTTCAGGTTGCAGTCAGTGTTTACAGTAAGCACTACTCTTCAGCTGAGGGTGTTGACCAAAACATTCTTGGTATGGCGAAGATTCAAGACGCAGTATGGATGCACCCATGTGGTCTTGAGTTATCTAAAGCATACGAAGCGGCTTCTGCTGAAAAAGAAATCGGCATGCCTTTCTGGCCAAGTGTTGAATTGAACGAAGGCCCTGAAGGTCACAACGGCGCGCAAGGTTTTATCCGCATGCAGGATAAGAAAGGCGACGTTTCTCAGTTAGTGATGAACTACGGCCAACACGGCATGGGTCACGGCAACTTCGATACGCTGGGTATTTCTTTCTTCAACCGAGGTCAAGAAGTGCTACGTGAATACGGCTTCTGCCGTTGGGTGAACGTTGAGCCAAAATTCGGCGGTCGTTACCTAGATGAAAACAAATCTTACGCACGTCAAACGATTGCTCATAATGCAGTAACCATTGATGAAAAATGTCAGAATAACTTTGACGTTGAGCGTGCAGACTCAGTACACGGCTTGCCTCACTTCTTTAAAGTAGAAGACGAGAAAATCAACGGCATGAGCGCATTTGCTAACGATCATTACGAAGGTTTTGACATGCAACGCAGCGTGTTCATGCTAAACCTTGAAGAATTGGAATCTCCACTACTATTAGACCTTTACCGTTTAGATTCAGAGAAAGGCGGCGAAGGCGAGCATCAATACGACTACTCACACCAATATCAAGGTCAGATTGTTCGCACGAACTTTGAATACCAAGCAAACAAAGAGCTGAACACGCTAGGTGAAGACTTCGGTTACCAACACCTATGGAACGTGGCAAGCGGTGAAGTGAAGGGCACAGCACTTGTGAGCTGGCTACAAAACAACACGTACTACACTTGGCTAGGCGCAACGTCTAACGACAATGCTGAAGTTGTCTTTACTCGCACTGGTGCTAACGATCCAAGCTTCAACCTACGTTCAGAGCCTGCATTCATTTTACGTAGCAAAGGCGAAACAACACTGTTCGCTTCTGTTCTAGAAACGCACGGTTACTTTAACGAAGAGTTCGAACAATCAGTAAATGCTCGCGGCGTTGTGAAAGACATCAAGGTTGTAGCGCATACAAACGTCGGTTCAGTCGTCGAAATCACCACAGAGAAGTCAAATGTGACAGTGATGATCAGCAACCAACTTGGCGCGACTGAGAGCACTGAACACAAAGTAGAACTGAACGGTAAAGTATACAGCTGGACAGGCTTCTACTCAGTAGAAACAATTTTAAACCCAGAATTAGCAAGCACAGCAGAGCAGGGGAAATAATAATGAGCTATCAACCACTTTTACTTAACTTTGAGGAAGCAGCAGAGCTTCGTAAAGAACTTGGCAAGGATAGCCTTTTAGGTAACGCACTGACTCGCGATATTAAACAAACTGACGCTTACATGGCGGAAGTTGGCATTGAAGTTCCAGGTCACGGTGAAGGCGGCGGCTACGAACATAACCGTCATAAACAAAACTACATCCACATGGATCTAGCGGGTCGTTTGTTCCTTATCACTGAGGAAACAAAGTACCGTGATTACATCGTTGATATGTTAACTGCGTACGCGACGGTGTACCCAACACTTGAAAGTAACGTAAGCCGTGACTCTAACCCTCCGGGTAAGCTGTTCCACCAAACGTTGAACGAAAATATGTGGATGCTTTACGCTTCTTGTGCGTACAGCTGTATCTACCACACCATTTCTGAAGAACAAAAGCGTCTGATTGAAGACGATCTTCTTAAGCAAATGATCGAAATGTTTGTTGTTACTTACGCACACGACTTCGATATCGTACACAACCACGGTTTATGGGCAGTGGCTGCAGTCGGTATCTGTGGTTACGCAATCAACGATCAAGAATCAGTAGACAAAGCGCTTTACGGCCTGAAACTCGACAAAGTAAGCGGCGGTTTCTTAGCACAACTTGACCAACTGTTTTCGCCAGACGGCTACTACATGGAAGGTCCTTACTACCACCGTTTCTCACTACGTCCAATCTACTTGTTCGCAGAAGCGATTGAACGTCGTCAGCCAGATCTTGGTATTTACGAATTCAACGACTCAGTGATCAAGACAACGTCTTACGCGGTATTTAAAACGGCATTCCCAGACGGTACATTGCCAGCTCTGAACGATTCATCGAAGACGATTTCTATTAACGATGAAGGCGTTATTATGGCAACGTCTGTGTGTTACCACCGTTATGAGCAGACTGAAACTTTACTTGGTATGGCTAATCACCAACAAGATGTTTGGGTCCATGCTTCAGGTAAAACGCTATCTGACGCTGTCAATGCAGCAGACGACATCAAAGCATTCAACTGGGGTAGCCTGTTTGTAACGGACGGCCCTGAAGGCGAAAAAGGCGGCGTAAGCATTCTTCGTCACCGTGACGAACAAGACGACGACACGATGGCGTTGATTTGGTTTGGTCAACACGGCAGCGATCACCAGTACCACTCTGCGCTAGACCACGGTCACTACGATGGGCTACACCTAAGCGTATTCAACCGTGGCCACGAAGTGCTGCACGATTACGGCTTCGGTCGCTGGGTAAACGTTGAGCCTAAGTTTGGCGGTCGTTACATCCCAGAGAACAAGTCTTACTGTAAGCAGACAGTTGCTCACAACACAGTAACGGTTGATCAGAAAACGCAGAACAACTTCGATACGGCATTGGCTGAATCTAAGTTTGGTCAGAAGCACTTCTTCGTAGCAGACGACCAGTCTCTGCAAGGTATGAGCGGCACAATTTCTGAGTACTACACCGGCGTAGACATGCAACGCAGCGTGATTCTTGCTGAACTTCCTGAGTTCGAGAAGCCACTAGTTATCGATGTATACCGCATCGAAGCTGACGCTGAACACCAGTACGACCTACCCGTTCACCACTCGGGTCAAATCATCCGTACTGACTTCGACTACAACATCGAAAGCACGCTGAAGCCGCTAGGTGAAGACAACGGTTACCAGCACTTATGGAACGTTGCTTCAGGCAAAGTGAACCAAGAGGGCTCTCTGGTGAGCTGGCTACATGACAGCAGCTACTACAGCCTAGTAACCAGCGCGAATGCGGGCAGTGAAGTAATCTTTGCTCGCACTGGTGCTAACGATCCAGACTTTAACCTTAAGAGTGAGCCTGCGCTTATCTTACGTCAGTCTGGTCAAAACCACGTGTTTGCTTCTGTACTAGAAACGCATGGTTACTTTAACGAGTCTATCGAAGCCTCTGTAGGCGCTCGTGGCCTGGTTAAATCAGTGTCTGTTGTGGGCCATAACAGTGTCGGGACTGTTGTTCGCATTCAGACTACTTCTGGTAACACTTACCATTACGGTATTTCAAACCAAGCTGAAGACACGCAGCAAGCAACTCACACAGTTGAGTTCGCGGGTGAGACATACTCGTGGGAAGGGTCATTTGCTCAACTGTAAATGATTGACACATAGGCCGTTTAACGATGGCTTGTGTTGATGTGGTGCTTTGCGGGAACGAAGCGCCATATCATGTTCGATTGTAAGGGTGTTCGCATCTAAGTAACTGAACGAAATTAATGTCGATGACAAAGAATATCGGAAATAAGTCAAACCGAGTAACTCACTGCGAGTTGCTCGGTTTTTTTATTCGTGTGGTTTGAGGGTGAGATCGTTTGAATTAATTGGATTCAATTTACATCTGGTGTTTAGGGTTGATGACTAGGGGCTGTTGACCTTTCGTGGTTAAGTTTTGTTCGAGATAAAATCGTTTTAGGCGCGGCGAAGAGTATGTAGCCTAGTCATTCTAAGCAAATATTCTTCAACAAAGCATAAAACGATTTTAGCCGAACCCTTCGGGCAGCTCTTGTGGTTCATTTCTACAGCGTTATCGGCTTTTCATGTAGGCCAGCTACACGTCAAAGCCTCTTCCTTGTATAAATTTTCCACAAGATGCTGCAAAACCCAGCTCGAAAGATCAACAGCCCCTAAATTTAGAGAAACGTTTAATGCTGCAGCGGCGCATTGACAACGAAACGATTTAACAAAATGAACGTTGTTATCTGGTTCTGCGAGTATTGTTACGATAACTTCCAATAACTTTTAGTGCTTATAAGTAATACAATTGGTGGTGTTATATTGTTCGAAATTTATTACTTACTGGATAAGGTTGTTGAAAAATGACAGTGTTTTTTCCGCATTATTCTTGACTCGGCAAGTTCTTGTTGTGAGCTACTCTAGTACCTTTAGGGGGCAGGGAAAGGTGTCAGACGCTTTGATTTATTGGGGGGAACTTTAAGAGTGTGCCTGACTCATTTTTCTTTGGTCAGAACGATAGGAATGTACACTAATTAAACCTATCAAGCTTTATCTGTAAGTGATTTACTGATTCGTATCCGGTTAGATATTGTCGGATATGAAGGACGAAAGACTGAGTTGCTATCTGATTTGTCACTTATTAATCACAAGACCTATTCTTTGGGTTTATATGAGGCCAATTCGATAAGTGATGTCAGTATCCGCATTCGAAATTCATGCGCTGGATCACGCACGAAAGTCCTAAAACGGTTGCCTTAGCGGATTCGGCTAGTTATTATAATGAGCATATAATCATACAATAACATATTTGGAGTTGAACATGACTAAACCTGTAATCGGTTTCATTGGCCTAGGTCTTATGGGCGGCAACATGGTTGAAAACCTGCAAACACGCGGTTACCACGTAAACGTAATGGATCTAAGCGAAGAAGCGATGGCTCGTGTTACTGCTCGTGGCAATGCTACAGCTTTCACTTCCGCTAAAGAACTTGCAGCTGCAAGTGATATTGTTCAGTTTTGCCTTACCACCTCTGCTGTTGTTGAAAAAATCGTTTACGGCGAAGACGGTGTTCTAGCGGGCATCAAAGAAGGTGCAGTACTCGTAGACTTCGGTACGTCTATCCCTGCTTCTACTAAGCAAATCGGCGCAGCTCTTGCTGAAAAAGGCGCGGGTATGATCGACGCACCTCTAGGTCGTACTCCAGCCCATGCTAAAGATGGTCTTCTGAACATCATGGCTGCTGGCGACATGGAAACTTTCAACAAAGTTAAACCTGTTCTTGAAGAGCAAGGCGAAAACGTATTCCACCTAGGCGCTCTAGGTGCTGGTCACGTGACTAAGCTTGTAAACAACTTCATGGGTATGACAACGGTTGCGACTATGTCTCAAGCTTTCGCTGTCGCTCAACGCGCTGGTGTTGATGGTCAGCAATTGTTTGACATTATGTCTGCAGGTCCATCTAATTCTCCGTTCATGCAATTCTGTAAATTCTACGCGGTAGACGGCGAAGAGAAGCTAGGTTTCTCTGTTGCTAACGCAAACAAAGATCTTGGTTACTTCCTTGCTCTTTGCGAAGAGCTAGGTACTGAGTCTCTAATCGCTCAAGGTACCGCAACAAGCCTACAAGCTGCTGTAGATGCTGGCCTTGGTCAAAACGACGTACCAGTAATCTTCGACTACTTCGCTAAACTAGAGAAGTAATCACGTCGTTTAGACACGGTTGGATAAAGAACCTGCTCATTTGAGTGGGTTTTTTTATGCTTGTTTTTAGACATTCTTGGAACGATATTTTTTAAGGAAGTGTATTTAATGCAGCCTTATTCTTTATGGCGTAACGAAATGTCTTGGCTCTTCATTTGAGCTATATCGATCTAAATGAGATAAGCCTGAGACTACACAAGCAGTTCAGACATTTTCTCGGGACAGTAACTTTGTTACTTTTTGGTGGCGATCAGTCATACATCAATTCGTTGGCTTTGTTTGAGTCGAACTCTATCAATGACTTGCGAGCAAGATGTCTGAAGGGCAGCGCTTTTACTAGCTCTTCAAAGGGCTGAATGGCAAATGCCCAAAAGATAGAGCCGTCTAATCCAAAGATGATCAATGCACACAATGGAATTGAAATTACCCATTGACCAGTAAAGTTGATTTTGAAGACTGCGGTTGTTTTTCCTAGTGCTCTCAATACATTTCCATGGACTGTGTTGTAGCCACGAACAATCGGTAAAAAGATGTAGAGTGGGGCGATAACGGCCAACGCTTGATATGTAGACTCGTCCAAGTTCGGGTAAATGTCACCAATCACCATACTTAAGCCTGCGAACAAGATTGCACACACAAAAGAAATGACTACCGCAATATCAATGCTGGTATCGACGTTTTTGACTAGGTCATCCATCTTTTTAGAGCCAATCGCTTGGCTGATAGTAATTGCGGAAGAGTGAGCCCAAGCGGTAATAAATTGAGAGACAGCCCTAATCCAAGGCATCACCAAAGTAATCGCAACATACGCGTTGATGTTAAGTTGCGAATACAGTAACTGATAAATCGTTGCGCCAATCAACAGCATGGTTACATTTGCTGCGACAGGGAATATCTCGATAAAGTGACGGCGAACGTTTGTCATGAACTCTGATCGTTGGGCGTCTAATTTGAGTGAAATTGCTGAGCTGAAATACACGCAAAGAACCAGATACACAAGGCGAAGGGTGATAGCAATAACACTGCCTAGCGCGGCGCCTTGAACACCAATACCTTCGAAATTTGAAAAGCCGTGAATGAGCCCATAAGAAAGTACAGCGTTGATCGGCAATTCAATCAAATACCCTTTAAACGGTATCTTGGTTCTTCCTAATGCGTTAAATAGGGCGATAATCACTTGCGTTAATGCAGTGAAAATGACGAGATACTTTGAGATATCAAGGTAGTGGCTGATTTCTAAGTAAAGGGCTTTATCGTCGGTTAAGGCTTGAATTAAAGGCTGTTCTAAAAAGGTGAGTAGAAACCAAAATATTGTCGCGATACCTAAGTTGATGAACAGACCTGCCCAAAACGCTTTGGATAATGAAGCGGTGATGCCAGAACCTACGGCGCGGCTTAATACTAGTTGAGTGCCGTTTGCCAGCGCCATTTGAATACCGAGTACAAAGGCAACCATAGTCGTCGCAATTCCCATGGCAGCCAAAGGTATTTCACCAAGAGGAGAGACCAGCAGCGTATCGATCATCAACATCGACTGCATCAATATACCGTTTAGGGCTAGGGGCCAGGCGAGAGAGAAATTTTTCCTTACATACGATTGTGTAGACACAAACAATACCTTATGTGTGTAACCGTAAGTTTTCTCTGAGAGGACCCGAGTTCAACATTTAAAGATGAAACACTACGGTAATGGATGGTTAAAAATGGGCGCTAAAACTGACTGACTCGTATATTGGGATACACGAGTCAGTCTGGTCAATCTTGGTTATGCGATGGCTAATTCAACCCTAGACAGCTTTTGATTTTCATCATCAAGTAAAGCTTGAGAGGCTATTCGAGCCTGATTCGCATTGCCTGACATAATCGCATCATATATCGCTTTATGCTCTTCTAAACAGAAGCGACCGCCTTCGGCAGAGTGGTCGATAAACTGTTTGAAAATCGTCGACAGAATGTTCGCGAACGGAATGTAAAACTGGTTACCCGTCGACAAGAAAATCGTTTGGTGAAACAGATGATCGTTGGTTGTCCACTCTTCATAATCAAAGCCATTTGCTGCGATGGTCATCTTTTGGAAAAGAATCGAAAGCTCTTTACGTTGCTCTACCGTAGCGTTGGATGCCGCAAGCGCACACGCTTCTGGGTCAATCGCTTTTCTTAAGCCTAAAAATTGAGATAAGAAGGGTTTGGTGTCTTCCAGATCTTGAATCCAATCTAGGAGTTGAGGGTCTAAAAAGTGCCATTGAGTACGTGGCCTGATATGAGTCCCCACTTTAGGTTTTGATTCGATAAGCCCTTTGGCTGAAAGTAGCTTTGTCGATTCGCGAAGTGCAGTTCGACTGACGCCAAAGACTTCACACAACTCCATTTCACTGGGTAATTTCTCTTTTTCTTTGAGCTCTCCCGACAGAATTTTACGCGCAATCTGTCGAGCCACTTGAACATGAATTCGGCGGCTTGAATCTGCCACCAATGAAAATATAGCCATATAAACCACCTCAGGCTGACGTATTAAGTATAAAAACAGCGGATAGATTTAAGTTAGCGCGACTTTAAGCTTGAGGGATAATGCTTGTAGCGGCTATCGAGTCAAACATCTACAGTCACCTACTATTTTTAATAAATCATACAATAACACCTAGTTCAATCAAGTGTACAACGATAGAAATGCGTCGCAGTGAAGGGGAACTCACAAGTTAAGGTGATTTTTGTGATGTTACGCATGCCAAAATTGCGTAAATAGGAACTATTTGTATGTATAAATAAGAAGGTACGACTGGTAGTGATAAGCTTCGAAAAGTTTGTGGGATTTTGATAGAACCATAGAGTATAAGGGAGCTCACGTTATTATCCCCCTCATTTGGTGCATTATACTTTCAGTGCTATAGTACGAGTTAAATAATACATATCTAATAAGTAAGTAGACTCATGGCAGAAACTTTCAAATCTATTTCAGGCTCTAAGCGAAGCCTTCATGTGCAGGTGGCACGTGAAATCGCTCGTGGTATTTTGTCGGGTAATTTACCTCAGGGTTCGATTATCCCTGGTGAGATGGCTCTGTGTGAGCAGTTTGGTATTAGCCGCACGGCGTTGCGAGAGGCGGTGAAACTTCTAACTTCAAAAGGCCTTTTAGAGTCACGCCCTAAAATCGGCACTCGCGTTGTTGATCGTGCATACTGGAACTTTTTAGATCCTCAGCTTATCGAATGGATGGATGGACTAGCTGATACCGATCAGTTTTGTCATCAGTTTTTAGGTTTACGTCGTGCGATTGAACCTGAAGCGTGTGCATTGGCAGCTAAGTTTGCAACTGCAGAGCAACGTATTGAATTATCAGAAATTTTCCAAAAAATGGTAGAAATTTCTAGCGAAGAAACGCTTGATCAAGCTCGCTGGTTAGATATTGATATGAAGTTTCATAGCCTTATCTTCAATGCAACGGGTAATGATTTCTACTTACCGTTTGGCAACATATTGACGACGATGTTTGTTAACTTTATTGTGCACTCTTCAGAAGAAGGCAGCACATGCATTAACGAACATCGCGCAATATACGAAGCCATTATGGCAGGCAATAGTGATAAAGCACGCCAAGTTTCGGCAAGTCATTTGCAAGAATCAAACCACCGATTGCCTGTAACAAGCTAACTGAAAGCACTTGATGTGCCCTTACAAATTTTAAAGCACGCATTTAGCGTGCTTTTTTGTATCTGTATTTTTATGTTTCTGACATTGCACTTCTTATTCTAATCTCTAAAACTTGATCAATTCTGCTATTCAACCTAAAAATCAACTCGCAACTCGATATATTAATTATATAATAATACTAATCAAACAAATGCGAGTATGGTTATGCCCCAGTCTCTACTGCCAAATATTCTTCAATTCATAGGTCAAATCGACCCATTCGATAAGATCCCTAAACAAGCACTTCGCGAACTTGCCTCTAATGTTCAGATCACTTATCTCGGCAAAGGGGATGTGGTTGATCTGTGTGAGTCGGGTAAAGAAAAGTCGCTCTACATCATCCGAACCGGCTCTATGGAACAAAGAAAGTCAGACGGTGTACTTCGTGCTCGTTTAGGCAGTGAAGACTTGTTCGGCTTTACGTTCTTAGATTCTGAAGTTAATGACGAGAAAGGCTACAGAGCGATCGCAATCGAAAATAGCTTACTTTATGTGATTCCACATTCGGCGCTTCAAGCGTTGTTCAAGGCATTCCCAAGCTGCGCAGAACACTTTGCATCACAGGCGCAGGTTCGGTTGAAGTCGGCACTTGATGTTGTGTGGTCAAATAAAGAAAAAGGCTTGTTCATTCGTAAGGTTGAAGAAGTGGCAAGCGGGCAGGTGGCTATCGTTAAGTCTGAACAAACTATTCAGTCGGTCGCGGTTGAAATGCTTCATCAACGCTCGCCATGTGCCGTGATCTATGAGGGTGAAACCATTGTTGGTTTGATTACCGACCGTGACATGACTAAGCGAGTGATCGCCCACGGTGTCAGCACTGATAGCCTGATCTCCGAGGTGATGACGCATTCTCCACTGACGGTAAAACCGGATGATCTGGTGCTGCATGCTGCGTCTATCATGATGCAATTCAACATCCGTAACTTGCCCGTTGTGAAAGAGAATAAGGTCGTTGGTCTTCTCACTACGTCTCACTTAGTTCAAAACCACCGTGTCCAAGCGATCTTCTTAATCGAGAAAATCAAATACGCGGGCAGTGTGAAAACCATGTCTTCGTTTACCCCAGAGCGACAAGCTATTTTTGAAGCGCTGGTGGAAGGCAAGGTTGCACCGGAAACCGTAGGTAAGGTCATGACCATGATTATGGACGCCTACACACGCCGATTGATTCAGATAGCGATTGATAAGTTAGGCCCACCACCTTGTGATTTTTCTTGGATTGTTGCGGGCTCGCACGCTCGTAATGAAGTCCATATGCTGTCGGATCAAGATAGTGCGATTGTACTCTCTGACGATGCGACAGACAGTGACCGTATTTACTTCAAACATTTAGCGATGATGGTGACTAACGGATTAGCGAGTTGTGATTATCCATTGTGTCCGGGTAAATTCATGGCTGCGACACCAAAATGGTGTCAGCCACTCAGCGTTTGGAAGCACTACTACAAGAAGTGGGTGGCTAACCCTGAGTACGAACGCTTACTCAACATCAGTGTGTTCCTAGAAATTCGAACCATCTATGGCAACAGTGAGTTCGAAGGCATTCTTCGTGATGAGTTGCATTCTAACATTCGCAGTAACCGTGAGTTTTTAAGCACACTAGTGAAAGATGCGGTAAACACCAACCCGCCATTGGGTATTTTCAATAGTTTGGTTCTAGAGAAATCGGGTGAGAACAAGAAAACACTCAATGTGAAGAAGTACGCCATTAACTTGATTATTGATCTTGCGCGTATTTACGGATTAGCGGTGGAATGTGATTTGTCAGCAACCGATGAACGTTTCGCAGCTGCCAATGAAAAAGGCATGCTGAGCGACGACGCATTCAAGAACATTCTGGGCTCTTACCAGTTCATTCTCTCTTTCCGATTTGGTCATCAACTTGAAGCGCTGAAGAACGGGGATGTGCCTGACAACAACATCAACCCAGATAGCTTTGGTAGCTTTGAGCGTAAACACTTGAAAGATGCCTTTAGGATCATTGCTGACCTTCAAGAAGCCGCGAAAATCCGTTTCGGAGCACGCTAATGAAATCGTTTTTAAATTACTTTCATCCTCTTGAGAAAATTAAGCGCACACGAAAGCAATATTTGAATACGGTTAAGCTGCCAGAGGCGTTACATGCTCTTGTGGATCAACCTTGCCCAGAGATGACGGACTTGGCCAAAGATAGCGAATATATCGTTTTAGATCTTGAAACTACAGGCTTAGACAGCGAGCAAGACCTTATTCTATCTATGGGTTGGGTCGATGTGGTCAAGGGGCGAATAGACTTAGCGTCCGCCAAGCATATTTATCTGGATAACGATTCGCAGATCAATGCTGAAACTGCAGTTATCAACCACATCACACCACAAATGCTGGAAGAGGGCGCTTCAATTCATGATGCTATGCTGACGTTTTTCGAAGCCGCAAAAGGTAAGATCATCGTCGCGCACGCTTGTGTGGTCGAAGAGAAGTTCATTAGCCAGTATCTATTAAGATGCTATGGCTTAAGGCAGTTGCCTTTACTTTGGCTAGATACACTATGTATTGAGAAAAGCATGGAGAAAGCGATCAGCAATCATGAAGAAGTCGATTTAACCTTGGCAGGGACTCGCGAAAGGTACGGGCTTCCTGAGTACAACAGCCACAATGCATTAGCCGATGCCGTTTCGACAGCGGAATTGTTTTTGGCTCAGCAGAAGCGAGTCGTGCCTAATGATGAAGTGACACTTTCCTTTTTATATCGGATCAGCCGTTAGGGTTGTATCTTCCTGTAAGCGAATCATTGTTGAATGACCTGATTTGAAAGAAGAAAAGCCAGCGATTAAGCTGGCTTTTGTTTAGGTCTTAGAAAATTAGGACAGTAATTATCTTAGATTATTTATATAGCTATCGATTAGAAGCTGTAAGTTAGACCAACACGGCTACGCAGTTCACGAGTCGCTTTAGTCGATGAAGTACTCACATCACCAAACTCTACATATGGTGCCCATTGACCCATAATGTGGCGAATACTTGCATTTAACTCGTAGTTTGTATCATCGTTGTCGTAGATGTTGTAATCATCTGCTTTGTAGTAGTTACCTTCAAAACCGAAACGCCAGTTCTCCATTGAGTAGTTGATGTTTGCTGTTAAGCGATGGCGACGTTGGTTTTCATCGTTTTGATAAGTTAAGTAGCCGTTATCTAAGATTGGCTTGCCGTCTGAGTCAGTTGCAATTGATTTTGTGTTCTGTCTCATATCGTAACGGTAACGTGCACTTAGGCTTAAACCGTCAATGCTGTCGACACTGTATGTCGCGCGAACTTGAGGTTTGTATGTGACACCAGACTCGCGACCTTCTATTGGCATACCGTAAGTCATCGTCCAGTTATCGTTAAGCACATGGCGATAATTAAGACCAAGTTCCCAACCATTATTCTTCAAATCTTCCATAAACTCGCCGTCTTCTCCCTTGAATTTCGCTTCGATATCTACAAGGAAGTTGCCAATGCTATCGCCCAGTTTTACACGAGTAGCGTGTTGATCTGTATGACTCTTGTATTCGTGTCTCATATCGAAAGACGCCGCAGATACAGAGCCAGCAGCGAGTACAGATGCCACAGCAATCACGATTTTAGTTTTATTCATGGTATTAATTCCATATTTATAGGTTGAGTATTGGCCTCAAGTTAGAGCCAAATAGGGTAATTCGTTTGATTAATGCAACAGTCTTTTTGAATCTGTTGAATTCGCCGAGTCCTGCTTGCATTAAAATAATACAAATATGCTATAGATAATGTGAAGGTCGATCTGTGAATTAGATCTTGTTGTTATCATAAATCTCATTTACACAGATCGTTACAAATTGATGGGATTAAGTAATCAATTGTTTTAAAAGAATAAATATTAATTTATTTGTTAGGGCTTCTTTCTGTAATGTGCGCTATAGCAAAAATAGTAATGTTTCACTGTAGATTTTATTTGTAATACATTATTATTCTTTGGCGTTCGGGTGGTGGGTGAATAAGATCACTATGATGGCTGAGCGACAAAGCTGATCTTGAATTTGAGATTGGTATGAGGGCAGGTTGTCTAATGCTGTCGGATGAACCATCGACGATGTGAATTTTTGAATGAATTGAAACATGTGGGCTTTATCTGTTTTGGGGACAGTAAGCTAGAGGTGGAGAAGGCTGTCAGTCTTCAGTCTATGTTAAAAAAAATAATTAAGGTGTTTTAGGTAATACCTTAATTATTGCTCCCAACTATTCTAATTATAACTTCTGCTTTCGTTTAGAAAGGTAGGACATGGTAGTGAAGATCTGCCCTTGCGCTCATGTTGATACAGGCAACATGAGCGTTTTTTTGTCTGAAATTTGAGTTGAGGGTTATCTGGGGCATCTATCAAGACGATTAACGATTAAGCTTCTCGGTTGCTCACCGCACGTTCAAGTGAATCCGTTTGACCCACTACTGCAGTTGCACTTTTCAATGTATCAGGTACAAAGAGGTGGGGTTGATAGGTAGGTGAGGTTGATAGATAAGATCAACGTTATTCACGCTGAGATTACCTCTGAAAAGTAGCCTCATGACAATGCAGTCCGTTCTAGTAATATGCGCTCAGGAAGAGCAGTGCTATGGGCCAATTATACAGGATTTAGGACAGTCTCAGTAAACTAGCCCTTAGCACAAACTTATACTGGACTAGCTTTCTGTCGGCATCCAAACTTGTTTAGACGTGATTTTGTGGTCTTTAAAGGTCAGTTCTTCAACCTTGTCACCGTTAGTATTCCAGCGAGTGAGTTTCCCGTTTGCTACTTCGCCTTCATCAAATTTCGCTTGGCTAGCCTTATTGCCATTAGGGTAGTAGTTCGTTACTAATCCATTTGTTTTCCCGTGACTGAATTCGGCTGTTAGGCTTTGTTCGCCATTCGGATACCAACGAGAGCCAGCACCCGACAGCTCATTGTCTTTATAGCTGAGCTCAGCTTTTTTCTGACCGTTGGGATACCAGGTTTCAGCCTTGCCTTGCAGTTTACCTTTAACGTAATTCACTTTAGAAGCGACTTGGCCATTCTGATACCAATTTGTTTCTAACCCAAGTTCTAGACCATCGGAAAATTGGGCTTTGGTCGCGATTTGGCCGTTATCGAACTTCTCTTCAAATTGGCCAGTAAATGGCTTTGAATGGTTGACTTGGTAAGCCACGCCTTTTCGCATCTGCAAATAGTCAACAACAACATCATCATTGCTGGTGGCTGCATAGCTCATAGAAGACATCGTACTAAGAGCAATTAAGATTGGGACGTATTTCTTCATAATGACACCTTTTTAATGGACGGGGAAAGTGTAATCGGTGTGTTAAAAGCATTTCACTTCCGTGAAAGACTGTCAGCTTATATTAGTGGTTTTCAAGTTTTCATTATTGAGGTGCCAAGTTGCGGAACTTCGGAACGGTTCGGTTTTTTATTTAGTTGTAGCTTCTAGTAATCATACAAAATAAACATTTTCACTTTGTTGGTAAGTGGAGTTTCTCTATTAATTTACCTTGTAGATGGCTCGTATATGACGTTAGCTTCTATGTTAGTTATTTGTCCTTTGCGTTTATTTTCTTACCTATCAGTATCTTAGTGTTTTATGGTTCTTGTCTTTGATGTTTGAACTGAAAATTAACGTTTGGGATGTGTAAGTTTGATGCATCGTGTTGACTGTTGTTGCAAATTTGAACCCGATCACTTGTATGATTATTTAAGCCCTGGACTGTAAGATCACCGTCACGCATTTGAATTATTGTAGTACAAATGTGATTGCCATCTATTTATAGTGACCTTAACAAAAAAACATGAATAAAAAGGTCTCAAGATGGAACTCAATACCCTGATAGTTGGCATCTACTTCCTATTCTTAATTGCGATAGGGTGGATGTTCCGAACGTTTACAAGTACGACAAGTGATTACTTCCGTGGGGGAGGTAATATGCTGTGGTGGATGGTAGGTGCAACCGCATTTATGACCCAGTTCAGTGCTTGGACATTTACTGGTGCAGCAGGTAAAGCTTTTACCGATGGTTTTGCCGTAGCGATTATCTTCATCGCGAACGCATTCGGTTACCTAATGAACTACCTTTACTTCGCTCCGAAGTTCCGCCAACTGCGCGTTGTGACGGTAATTGAGGCGATTCGTATGCGTTTTGGTAAGGTGAATGAGCAAGTATTTACTTGGTCTGGCATGCCAAACAGCGTTATCTCTGCTGGTATCTGGTTGAACGGCCTTGCGATCATCGCATCGGGTATCTTCGGCTTTGATATGACAACGACGATTGTCCTAACGGGTCTGGTTGTACTGGTAATGTCAGTAACAGGCGGCTCTTGGGCGGTTATCGCCTCTGACTTTATGCAGATGGTTATCATCATGGCGGTAACGGTAACGTGTGCTGTAGTAGCGGTCTACCACGGTGGCGGTGTCACGCAAATCATCAATGATTTCCCAACCGATTCATTTATTACGGGTGATAACCTGAACTACATGAGCATCTTCAGCATCTGGGCTGTGTTCATCTTCTTAAAGCAGTTCAGCATCACCAACAACATGCTTAACTCTTACCGTTACCTTGCTGCGAAAGATTCAAACAACGCACGTAAAGCTGCACTGCTTGCTTGTGTACTAATGACGCTTGGTCCAATCATCTGGTTCATGCCTTCTTGGTTCATGGCAGGTCAAGGTGTTGATTTAGCAGCAGCTTACCCAGAAGCTGGCAGCAAAGCCGCTGACTTCGCTTACCTTTACTTTGTTCAAGAATACATGCCTGCAGGTATGGTTGGCCTTCTGATTGCCGCTATGTTTGCTGCGACTATGTCTTCAATGGACTCTGGTCTAAACCGTAACTCAGGTATTTTTGTTAAGAACTTCTACGAGCCGATTCTTCGTCCTAAAGCGACAGAGAAAGAGCTAATGGTTGTTTCTAAGCTAACGTCTACTTTCTTCGGTATCGCGATCATCTTGGTTGCTCTGTTCATCAACTCTCTTAAAGGTCTGAGCCTGTTCGACACCATGATGTACGTGGGCGCATTGATAGGCTTCCCAATGACGATTCCAGCATTCTGTGGCTTCTTCATCCGTAAAACACCGGATTGGGCAGGTTGGGGTACGCTAGTTGTAGGTGGTGTGGTTTCTTACTTTGTTGGTTTCGTTATCACTGCGGACATGATTCAAAACTGGTTCGGTCTAAACGAACTAACTGGCCGTGAGTGGGCTGACCTGAAAGTGGCTATCGGCCTTATCGGTCACATCGTATTTACTGCTGGCTTCTTCGTTCTTTCAACACTGTTCTACAAGCCATTACCGGAACACCGTGAGAAAGATGTCGACAAGTTCTTCAACAATCTAGCAACACCGTTAGTTGCTGAGAGTAATGAACAGAAGAAACTGGATAACAAGCAACGTCGTATGTTGGGTTCACTTATCGCGGTAGCGGGTGTGGGCGTAATGACAATGTTCGTACTGCCAAACCCTATGTGGGGACGCATGGTATTCGTTCTGTGTGGTTTGATTGTGTTCTCTGTCGGTCTGTTACTTGTTAAAGCGGTCGATGACAAAGTCGAGCAACAAGACGAAGTGACGCCAGCCAAAGGCTAATTCCTTTTAAATCAAAAACTATAACTTTTTACAGCGGCTACCGATTGCGGTAGCCGTTCGTTTGAACTGCCAAAGTTTAATGTGATATGTACGGAGAGCTTTTGAAAATCACTCAATAAGCTTTCTGGCTTTAGCTCATACTGAAATAATTTAAAAAGCCCCAATAGGTAAATGCTTATTGGGGCTTTTTAGTGTTCTGTTTCTAGGCTCTAGGCTCTAGGCTCTAGGCTCTAGGCTCAGGGCTCAAGGCGTAACGTTTAAGTCTAGGATTTGTACTTATGCAGCAGATCCCAAGGGATATGGCATAAGTGGTGATCTTCAGGGAAGTGGCTTAGGTGATGCTGGTGGATATCATCACTCGCGACATAGTGAGTTAACGGCAATATCTCGAGTGCGATACGGTCGGCATCATCTCTTGAAGAAATATAGTGCTTAGCTTCGGTTAAGTGTTCTGCGTTAGTGCTGTAAACGCCTGTGCGGTACTTCTCTCCCACATCGACACCTTGTTTATTGACGCTGTAAGGGTCGATAATCTCAAACAAGTGTTCCATCAGAATCGTTACTGACGTGATACTTGGATCAAACTCTATTTGTACGCACTCTGCGTAGCCATCGTAATCGCTTTGTGTGCCATTGCATTGCGTGCTATCGCATTGTGTCGTCCCGTTTTCTGTTAGCTGGGCGCTTCCATTGGCACGGCCTGCTTCTGTGCTGATAACACCAGGAACGTACTTAATAAATTCCTGTACGCCCCATAAGCAACCGCCAGCTAAATAAATTTGTTCCATACTTACCTTTTACTTCTCTGTGTTTGTTGATGTTTGTTCGATGCGTGAATCAATACGATGATACCCGCACGTATAAAAAAGCGCCTGTAAAAAATGAGCGCGCAAATAAAAACAAGCGTTTAGGTATTGTAAACCTGTGCGACTGAACAAACATAAGTTTAATATGATTTGTGATTATATAAGTCAGTATTGCTTTGTCATCAACTCGAATCTCAACATCAAGTGAGCGTTACTCTAAACATGTTTGATCAAATAAAAGACTTCATTAATCCGAGCAAGAACCCAGACTTGACTCAGGCCCATGAATACCAGCGTCAGCATCTGCCGACCTTGTGGCTGTTGGGGAAAACGGGGGCAGGTAAGTCATCGTTTATTCAGGCGGTGACTGGCGACTCTTCTGTTGAAGTTGGCAATGGTTTTGCGCCTTGTACCATGACGGCGATGTCTTACGAATTCCCACAAGACAAACCGGTGATGCGCTTTCTCGATACCAGAGGACTAAGCGAAGCGAATTATGATGCGAAAGAGGATCTGGAAGAGATTGGTCAGGCAGGTAATGCGTTAGTCGTTGTAATGAAAGCCGACGAACCTGAACAATCCTCAGTGCTTGCGGCTCTAAAGCAGATTAAGAAACAGAAGAAAATTAGACACTTGCTGCTTGTTCATACTGCAGTGTTGTCTTCCGGTGAACCAGATCGAGCAAGGCAGGTTCAGTTCAACACCAACCAAGTAGAGAAGGCTTGGGGTAAAGAGTTTGAATCGGTAGCGGTCGATTTCGAAACGGATGAGTCGAGCAATAACAGTGGTTCAATTTACAACTATGACATCTTGTTAGAAAAGCTGACCAGTATTCTTCCGGTGATCGGAATGATGGTGCAAGACAAAGAGCATTCCACGCAAGAAGAAGCCAACTTTGATCAAGTAGAAAACGAAGTGCTTTGGTATGCGGGAAGTGCGGCAGCGAGCGACCTGATTCCGGGTGTTGGGTTGGTGTCGGTACCTGCGATTCAAGCGAAAATGCTTCATAGCTTGGCGAATCAATATGGGGTTGAGTGGAACAAGAGAGTCTTCAGTGAGTTGATAGGCACTCTGGGAAGCAGCTTTGCGTTGCAATACGGAATGAAGCTGGGCACTCGACAGTTGATAAAGCTGATTCCAGTTTATGGTCAAACGGTAGGGGCGGTGGCTGCAGCGGCAATGAGTTTCGGCACCTCTTATGGTTTAGGTCGCGCGGCTTGTTTTTACTTCTATCATAAGAACAAAGGCGAAGAAGTGTCTGAAGAAGAGATGCAGAAGATCTACAAAGAATCCCTGAAAAAAGGAAAGGCGGCGTCGGGCTATGAAGAAAATTAGAAACCTATTTCGATTACTGGCGGTGCTATCGAGCGGTCGTTGGGGTATTGCTCTGATTTCTGCCATCTTCCCAAGCATTATCATGATGGGTTTTGGTGTCTTCTTGGCGATCAAATACGGTTACCTACTCGAAATGTCGATTGCCATTGCCGTGAGTACCTTGGTATTCACCATTCCCTTGTTCATTTCTAGTCGTTCTTCACGCGATTCTTCAAGCCACTCTTCACGCCGATCTTCAAGTACGGAGCCCTTCTCAAATAAAGAGAGCGACGGCCTTGGCGAGGGAAGTTCTGAAGCTGAATCACAACATAACAAAGCTGATATCAACGATGCATTGGTTAAGGCTTCGACTGATTGGTCTCAAAAAGAACTGTCGATCTGGAATGATTCAAAACACCATGTACGCCAACAATTAATGGTCGACATAGAGTGGGGCAACCTAGACCAAACCGGTTTAGAAGTACTTGAGTTTGTGGCGAAAAAGTTTGATAAGAAATCGCTCGATTTCTCGATTCCTGAAGGGCTAAAACTCTTCGAAGAGGTCAGCCGACGCTACAAACTGGTAGTGCGAGAGCATATACCGGGCATTGAGTATCTCAAGGTTTCTTACATTAAGGCGGGCTACGAAGCCTATGACAAATATGGCGAACTAGGGCAGAAGATCGTTAAGGCCGCTATTTGGGGGAATCACCTCAAAAACCTCTATTTGAACCCGCTAAAAGTTGTTTCTGATATAGGGAGAGAGCAAGCGACATCTTCAATGACAAGAGGTGTGGTTGATGACATGCAATACGCCGCTAAACAAGCCTTGTTAGATGAAGTCGCTGCGGTGGCGATTGACCTCTACAGCGGACGTTTCAGCATTGAAGATGAAGCACTGAAAGCGTCTGATGTTTCTGAACTCGACGAACAACGCTTTGCTCCAGAGTTAGAACCTGTGCGAATCGTGCTGGTGGGGCAAACCAGTTCTGGTAAATCTTCACTTATCAATGCGCTTAAGCAAGAGTTGGTTGCAGAAGTGGATGTGCTGCCATCAACCGACACTTCAACCGTCTACAACGCGTTTGTCGACGATAATGATGTTCGCGTGGTTGATCTTCAAGGGCTTGATGGCAATCCTAAAACCGAAGCCTTAATGCTGAAAGAGATGACCCAAGCCGATGTGGTGCTATGGGTGCTTAAAGCCAATCAATCTGCGCGTGATTTGGATAAGCAATTGAAAGATAGATTTGATGCTTTCTATGATGATCCTAAGAACATCTCACGCAAGAAGCCGATTGTGGTGTCGGTTGTGAATCAGGTAGACCGATTAAAGCCTGTAGACGATTGGCAACCACCGTATGACTTAGAGAATCCAACATCAAACAAAGC
This sequence comes from Vibrio sp. 10N.239.312.C11, assembly GCF_041466065.1. Taxonomy (NCBI): domain Bacteria; kingdom Pseudomonadati; phylum Pseudomonadota; class Gammaproteobacteria; order Vibrionales; family Vibrionaceae; genus Vibrio; species Vibrio sp. 10N.239.312.C11. Next base: position 32,491 of record NZ_JBFSRZ010000027.1, on the reverse strand, counting down.
AAAGATCATTGCTCAAGCGCTCGAATACAATCATATATTGCTGCAAACCGATATCGTGTTACCGCTGGCGATTGCGCCAGAAAAGGTACAGTTTGGTTTAGATACTTTAAGGCAGACGTTGATCGAGCGTATCGCTGACGCAAATAACGTGCAAAGAAACCGCCAACGTTTAGAAGCCATGAAAAGAGGGACGTCGGTTAAAGGCCAACTGAATAAAGCAGTAAAAGTCGGTAAGAAGGTGGCACCAAGTGCGTTGAAAGCCGCGACTCCGAAGTTAGCTGAAATGGCGATTAAACAAGTGGTTAAGAAGAAGTAAGTCATTCACTGCGAATACGGTTCTGGTGAGGTTTGAGCCTCATCAGAGCTTGGCGTTTTTAGCTTAGTAGATTTCTAGAAGATAGCTTTTTAGAAAACAGCCATCTTCGCCTCTTATTAGAGAGATATTGAGTTCAAAAGAGATTCGATATTATTAAGTAACTCGTTGAACTAGTTTAATAGTATATAAACGGCTGTGATTCACAGTTTATATAACATGCTATCGTATTTAATTACCATTCCAAATTTTGATCACATTTATACTTTTCTAAGCTGTATTTATAAAACAATTGCACTATATTTAATTTTCGGTTCATCTTGATTTCAACGTAGGGATATATTGTGAACATGTATCTGAAATGGCAATCAACAACATGGCTAACCTTGTTAGCTTGGTATACCTTAGATCACCAGCTCTCGTTCCGCCTTTCTTCAGAGTAGTACCCTCTAGGCGTCACGCGCCAGCAAAGCAGCATGCTTTGTTTACCTATCAGCAGCTTTGATAACCTTTGAACGCATGAATATCGCACTTATTATTTCGTGCGGAATATTCGTTGTTTTGTCGTTCTCGCTAATTATCTCAGCCTCTGTTTAGGTTTGATTAATAAGTCATTTTTTAATTTTTTATTTTCACTGTTAATTTTATGTGTGTATTTATACGGAACTAATAATTTAATGGTGAGGATTCGTGACATCTAAAGAAAATAGATTTCGACCTGATCGGAATGTATTGAAAGGTATTATTATGGAAAACTTCAAACATCTACCAGAACCGTTTCGTATTCGTGTTGTAGAGCCAGTAAAAAGAACAACTCGTGCCTATCGTGAACAAGCCATTGTCGATGCGGGGATGAACCCATTCTTACTGGATAGTGATGATGTGTTTATCGACTTACTGACAGACAGCGGAACAGGATCTATTACTCAGCGCATGCAAGCCGCGATGTTAATGGGGGATGAAGCTTACAGTGGTAGTCGCAGTTACTATGCATTGTCGAATGCGGTGAAAGATATCTTCGGTTACGAGTTGACGATTCCAACGCACCAAGGGCGCGGCGCAGAGCAGATCTACATTCCTGTTCTTATCAAGAAGCGTGAAATGGAGAAAGGTCTCGATCGCAGCAAAATGGTTGCTCTGTCGAACTACTTCTTCGATACAACACAAGGTCACACCCAAGTGAATTGCTGTGTGGCGAAGAACGTTTATACCAAAGAAGCGTTCGATACCTCAGTGAATGCGGACTTCAAAGGCAACTTCGATGTGGTGAAACTGGAAGAAGCTATTTTAGAAGCGGGGGCTGCTAATGTTCCTTACATTGTGAGTACCATTACTTGTAACTCTGCTGGTGGGCAGCCAGTGTCTATCGCCAATCTAAAAGCCGTTTATGAAATTGCTCAGAAGTACGATATTCCTGTGATCATGGACTCGGCACGTTACGCTGAAAATGCCTACTTCATTCAACAACGAGAAGCGGGTTATCAAGATTGGACAATCGAACAGATCACTAGTGAGTCTTACAAATACGCGGATGGCTTAGCCATGTCTGCCAAGAAAGATGCCATGGTACAAATGGGCGGCTTGTTGTGCTTTAAAGACGACTCTTTCATGGATGTGTACACAGAGTGTCGAACTTTGTGTGTGGTGCAAGAAGGCTTCCCAACCTATGGTGGGTTAGAAGGCGGCGCAATGGAGCGTCTTGCGGTTGGTCTGTATGACGGTATGCGCCAAGATTGGTTAGAGTACCGCATTGGCCAGGTGCAATACCTTGTTGATGGCTTAGAAGCGATGGGCATCGTGTGCCAGCAAGCAGGCGGTCATGCTGCGTTTGTGGATGCGGGTAAACTGCTTCCTCATATTCCTGCAGGTCAGTTCCCAGCACATGCTTTGGCGTGTGAACTCTATAAAGTCGCGGGTATCAGAGCGGTTGAGATTGGCTCATTGCTGCAAGGTCGCGACCCAGCAACCGGTGAACAACATCCATGTCCTGCAGAATTATTGCGCTTAACCATTCCACGCGCGACGTACACACAAACCCACATGGATTTCATTATCGAAGCATTCGAGAAAGTAAAAGAGAATGCTGGGAAAGTGAAAGGGCTCGACTTTACCTATGAACCGCCTGTGTTAAGACACTTTACCGCGCGCTTGAAAGAGGTAGAAATAAGCGAGAGACAAGAAGGAAAAAAGAATGAACAAACGCTCGAAGAAGCATTTTAAAGTAAGAATATAAGCGAATAGTCACTAATCAAAAGGCTCCTTTATGGAGCCTTTTTTCGATCATAAAGCCGTTATCGGTTGATCTACGCTTGCTTGTTTTTCAGAGCAGATTTCAGAATTTGTAATAGCCATTGATTCAAAGGCGCGTCTTTCTGTGAGCGACGACAGCTCATTACATAGCTGACATCGATAGTCAGCTTTTCCGGCAAATCAATACTACGAAAACCTTCTGGTACGTTGCCATTGAGGGTGATGCTAAAATAGTCAGATTTAAGTACGACATCATGAATCATTGCAGGGTTGTCAACTTCTATTTTTGGGTTTACGTGAAAACCGATATTCCTAAGTCGATCAAGGATAGGGTATTTATTGTCATTCCATCCCGGGGTTTTAAATAGAATGATTGGGTAGTTGGCGAGCGACTCAAAGTCTTGTGCTGGATGATCCTCTCTCACGAAGAAAACCACTTTGCCTTTGCCGAATTCCATTTGAGAAATCGACTGTGGCAAGGTTTCATCAAAGTAATGAACCGCTATGGATTCTTCGCCGTCGATGAGTCTGTTCCTCACATTGCTTCCCCATCGAACGAATGAGTAGTGAGCATGCGGGGCTTCTTTACTCAGAGCAAAGTAGAGCTTCGAACCAAAACGCTCCCAGAACAGGGTATTCGCGTAGATTTTGATATCGCCTTGGTAAGTTTCTGGCGAGAACACTTGGTGTGTTATGGCTTCAACGCTGCTCAGGATCTTCTCAAAGTTTTCGATGTTGGTTTCAACAAAAGTCGTGGGTTCAAACCCGTGTTTGGTTTGAATAAACAGCGGATCATCGAGCTGTAACTTTAACTTCGAAAGGTTCTTGCTGATCGCACCGGAGGTTTTGCCTAGCGACTCGGCAACCAATCCAACATTGCGAAGTTCATACATACGCTTGATTACGAGGATATTTTGAATGTCTAGATTGATGTTCACAGGCTCTCCAAATGAATCCTTTTATAGGCAGTAATCTCGGCGCGGCAGGCGTACTGAGATTATGTGACTCTAATATCATAGTGCCAATAAAAATCCCATAAGACAGCACCGCGTCAGAACTTCGCTAATCCCTTGATTTTCCATTTGGTAAATCTTGCTTTTCCTCGAGTCGCTATCACTCAAGCGCTAAAGTTACCCCAACAAAGAAACACAGATATCAAACGAACAAATAATTAAAAATAATATGAGGTGATGTATGAACAAGTTTATCGCACTAGGCTTGATGGCTCTTTCAATGAACACAGCTTTCGCTGCTGACGGAACGTATACCGGTACTATCGACATGGCAACGAGCGAAGCTAATCAAGTAAAGGCTGAGCGTGTTGAATCTGACTTAACACTTGAAGGAAGAAATGAAGCTGCTTACGGTGGTTTAAAGTTTCAAACGAACATTACGCAAGACCAAGCGATTCAGTTGAATGGTCGTCGCGACTAACGCTCAAATCGTGCTTACGAGCGGGATAGGCTCGAACACCCAGCACATAATTATGAAAATGCTGCGCCCTAGGGTGCAGCATTTCTCGTTATTGGGTTGTGGAGTATTTTATAAACTCTAGTGATCTAGCCTTGGCATGTTGTGTTACGTGTGGCATTTTGTTCTCCTCTAACTTAAGAACGCGACTCGGTGCTGGTTGAGCATGAAAAACGAGCAAGCGAACGATTCGAAAAGGACTAGGAATGACTCGAAAAGAAACAGGAATGATTCGTCATATTTTACTGATTAAGTTTAAAGAAAACGCTGAGGCTTCAGAGGTTCACAAACTAAAGATGCTGTTTGAAGCGATGCCCAGTAAGGTTGAAGGGGTCACTTCAGTAGAATGGGGATTAAATGACAGCCCTGAAAACAAGAATCAAGGTTATACCCACTCGGTGTTAATGACGTTCGCCGATGAAGAAGGCCGCCAGAATTACCTTCCGCACCCTGAGCATGATGCGCTGAAAGATGTGTTTCGTCCGCTTTTAGAAGACATCATTGTGTTTGATTACTCCTTGTAATTAGGTTCTGAGTAGATTTTTTGTGTTTGACTTACCTTCGATAATGAAGAGTTAGGGCCTAGCGATTAAGCCCTAACTAAATAAGAAACGACTTACTCTGTTGGTGAAATGGTGACTGGTGCAAACGATGCGACAGCATTTCCGCCTGCGCCCGGACGGTCTACATAAGGTGTGTTCTGCATTAAGGTGTAGTACACGTCCACGAAGTCGTCATCATTGACTAATACGCCATCAGGAATCACATCGATAATCTTGCCTGTGATCTGAGGGATGATCGCATAACCTTGAACTTCTGGATCAGGAATCATCTTCAGTATCTCTTCTGCGGCTTGAACTAAGAGTTTTGCTAGCGCTTTGTAGTCTGTGCCATCATCGTGTTCCATTAAGATCATGTCTGCAGCGCCCCAACGGTAGCGAGGCCAGAAGATGACGGTCTGGTTCGGGTAGTACGTCTGTTTGTCGTAGTCCAGATAAGGCATCTCAACGAGGTCGATCTGGGGCTCTAAACGACTTGAATCGACACCCGTCACGATAGCGTAGATTTCCGCTTTACCAGAGATCCAAGGTTCTTGGTCGACGGCTAAACGGATTTTGGTTAATTGTGTGGTATTCAACGGCTCAGGTTCCGACAAGGCCATCGAGCGACGAGCCCTGTTCATCAAAGACGATTTTTGAGGTTTACTCTCGTCGGCATTGGTATCGCTAACGGCATTGATTTTCGTTGTAGTACCCAGCTTTTGCATCTCTGCCTGCATCGCCATTAGGCCTGCTTTGAGCTCTTCAGCACCGTTACTATCAACCACAAACACTGGGACGTCTGGCATTTGGTACACGTCTAGTTCGTGAACCTGCCCATACACATCATAGGCTTCGATGTATTGCCAGTTTGAATCATCGCCTGATGGTTCGAAAGCAAACAGCGGGTTTTCACCATTCTTCCAAGCTTCGATCATCGCTTCATCAGCCATGCGAACCTCTAACACAGAGTCGCTGAAGTCGTTGATCCCTTTCATCTTGCGATAACCAAGATCCGCTTTCTGCATCCGGCTTGAAAATGCAGAGTAGGGCTGAGTAGAGCTCAATTTATCTACAGGCGCGGATAAGTTCTTTTCTGAGATCTGAGCCTTCAATGAAAGCTCAAGATCGGAATAACGCTCGCTGATTTGCAAAGCCAAAGATTGTTTTTGCGCAGCACTGCTCTTTGTAATAGATGTGGGCTCTGAAATAAAGTGCAGCTCTGAAATAGAGAGTGGATCTACGGGAGAGATTGAGTTTGCTGTGTCGATATTATTTGCATAAGACTGGAAGCCAACCACTGTCGTTGCAAGCGCCATACTGATAGAAAAAGATAGTCTCATATATAACCCTTATTCGAATTCTTATATCGATAGAGTTTTTACTCTACAGCTCTAATCTATCAGTAATCTGAATGAGTTTGAAGTTAATCAATGGTTTTTGTTTTGTTTTGTAGCTCAGTTTTATTGGTTCAGGTTTCAGGTTTCAGGGTTCATGGTTAAGTCCCCCCGATTCGATAGATAACTAACCAACCACATTTAAGTCTTGGGAAATTAAGCAGTGCGGGAGGTTCTTTGTGAGGAGGGACTTGATGTGAGTGGTGGGGAATATTGTTGAAACGAATGGTTTAATAGTGAGCAATTATTTAATCGCGCCCCCTTATTTAACTGCAATCATTTGTTTAATCGCAATCAATTGTTTAAAAGCAACCAATGTCATCGTGTTATATGAAGGTTTTATTGTAAGATACGGTTTATTCAATAAAAATTACATTTTAAATTACGACGAGTCGGTTGGTATTTAATGCAAAAATCAAACTTCGAATTCCTCAAGGGCGTTAACGATTTCTTGTACGCTATTGCTCGCGCAGCAGAAAAAAACTATCCAGATGATCCAAACACCACGCTCGTTAAATTGCGTATCTTTGGTGAAGCTACCGCTAAACATTTAGCCAAGCTGTTAGACATCAACGTGCCCGATAACCAGCACGAACTGCTACGTGAACTCGGTAAAATCCCTTTTGTCGACGACAGCATTCTCAATGTCTTCCATAAGCTACGCAAAATTGGCAACCAAGCCGTCCATGAATATCATAACGACCTACAAGATGCGGAAATGTGTTTGCGTTTCGCTTTCCGCGTTGCGGTTTGGTATTACCGACTTGTCACTAAGAAATACGACTTTCCTGTCCCTCCGTTTGTTTTACCAAACTCAGATAGCGGTCAACAGTTTGAACAAGAAGTGTTGTCGCTAAAGCACGAGTTGGCATTAGCTCGTCAAAGTGAAAACCAAGCCAAAGAACAATCCAAAGCAGAGCTGGAAGCGCAACAGTCTAAGTTAACGGCGTTAAATGGCTACATCTCCGTTTTAGAAAGTAAGCAGGAAGAAACACACGAGCAGTCTCAAGCTCGAATTAGCGCACTAGAAGCCAAACTTAAAGAACAAGAAACTGAGCTATCTAAGAAGACAGAAGTCGAACGTAAAGCGTATAAGAAACAGATAATAGATGAAGCGAAGTCGCGCTCTCTAGATTTAAGTGAAGATGAAACTCGCTACCTGATCGATAACCAGCTACGCAAAGCGGGTTGGGATGCAGACAGTAAAATCCTTAACTTCGCCAACGGAACAAGGCCAGAAGTCGGGCGCAATATTGCGATTGCTGAGTGGCCAACCGGCGAAGATGAAGTGGGTAAAATGGGCTTTGCCGATTACGTGTTGTTTGTTGGTTTGAAACCCATTGGCGTGGTTGAGGCGAAAAAGAAAAACAAAGATGTATCGGCGAAGCTGACAGAAGCTTACCGTTACAGCAAATACTTCGATAATGAGTTCCTACGTTCCGAATTAAAACAAGTCGCGAACGGGCAAGATGCGCTAGACCAAGTAGCCGAAGCTCTGCCCACTTACTTGCCGACATGGAGCGATTCAAACGGCTCCTCGGCGCTTCAACAACCAACGTTTAAAATCCCATTCTGTTTTTCGGCTAACGGGCGAAGCTACAAAGCGGCAGTGAAAACCAAAAGTGGTATTTGGTATCGCGATGTTCGTCATGCCACCAATATGCCCAAAGCATTACCAGAATGGCACCGACCTGAAGAGTTAGTGGACAAACTCGAAAGCGATGACCAGCTAACCAACAACTGGTTTACCAAAAATGCTGAAATGAGCGATCTTGGCTTACGTTACTACCAAGAGGAAGCGGTGCAAGCCACCGAGCAAGCCATCGTGAATGGTCAGCAAGACATTTTATTAGCCATGGCGACGGGTACGGGTAAAACACGTACCGCGATTGCTTTGATGTATCGCCTTATTCAGTCTCAACGTTTTAAGCGCGTTCTGTTCTTAGTTGATAGAACTTCACTGGGTAAGCAAGCGCTCGATTCGTTTGAAGACACCAACATCAAAGGGGATACTTTTAACTCGATCTTCAATGTGAAAGGGTTAACCGATCGCTTTCCTGAAGACTGCACCAAGATACACGTTGCTACCGTTCAGTCTTTAGTGAAACGCACACTCCAAAGCGATGAAGTGATGCCAGTAGGGCGTTACGACTGCATTATTATTGATGAAGCGCACCGTGGTTACATTCTTGATAAAGAACAAACCGAAGGCGAAGAGAAGTTCAGAAGCGACCAAGATTTCATCTCTTCGTATCGCCGTATTATCGATCATTTTGACGCGGTAAAAATTGCGTTAACGGCTACGCCAGCATCGCACACCATTGATATTTTTGGCGGCGAGAAGAAAACACCCGTTTATCGTTACGGTTACCGAAAAGCTGTCGTCGACGGTTACTTAACCGATCAAGAGCCGCCAATTCGCATTATCACCAAATTAAGTGAAGGCGGTTTGTACTTATCTCAAGGTAGCGAAGTTCAGCGTTTGTCTAACCAAGGTGAGTTAATCAACGATACGTTAGAGGATGAGCAAGGCTTTGAAGTCGCGGATTTTAACCGTGCGCTCATCGCCTCAAACTTCAATAAAGTGGTGTGTGAAGAGCTGGTTAATCATATCGACCCAACCAGCCCACAAAAAACGCTCGTATTCTGTGTGAACAACACCCATGCCGATTCAGTGGTCGAAGAGCTGCGCACGGCATTTAAAGCCAAATACCCGCAGCTAGAGCACGATGCGATAATCAAAATTACTGGCGATTCAGATAAAGACTCCACCAAAGTGCAGTCGATGATCACACGCTTTAACAAAGAGCGCTTACCGAACATCGTGGTAACGGTAGACCTACTGACAACGGGTATCGATATACCAAGTATCTGTAACTTAGTGTTTATGCGTAAAGTGCGCAGCCGTATCTTGTATGAGCAGATGAAAGGTCGTGCGACGCGCTTATGCCCAGCAGTCGGCAAAACATCATTCAAAATTTTCGATGCGGTTGATCTCTATTCCACGCTGCAAAGTGTCGATACCATGCGCCCTGTGGTTGTTCGCCCTAAAGTAGAGCTGCAAACCTTAGTCAACGAAATTACCGATTCTGAAACCTATAAAGTGATGGAAGCGGATGGTCGAAGCTTTGCAGAGCACAGCCACGAACAGTTGATTGCCAAGCTGCAACGTATCTCAAGCCACGCGGAGTTTAGCCGCCTTAAATCACGCGAGATAGACAGCCAAATCAAACGTTTTGACGAGATTTGCCAAGACTCAGCAGGCTGTAACTTCGCAAGCCTTGCTAAAACACTCAAACAAAAAGGCCCCAAATGGTCGGCAGAAGTGTTCAACAAGGTAACCAATATGGTCAGCCGTTTAGAGCAGCTAAAGCAAGAGATTAATGACTTGCGTGATATGCCAATCTTTACCGATGTGGACGATTCACTGCTGCGAGTAGAAACCGTGTATGGCGAGCATGAAACCGCGCAAGATTTCTTAGAAGCTTTTGATGCGCTGGTGGACAAATCGTCGAACCAACAAGAAGCGTTAGATGTGGTCATCAACCGCCCAAGGGACTTAACTCGTAAAGGGTTGCTAGAACTACAAGAGTGGTTCGATGCGCAAAACTTCAATGAACCCACCCTTAAAAAAGCGTGGAAAGAGACCAAGAACCAAGATGTAGCAGCGCGCTTAATTGGCCATATTCGACAAGCTGCGATTGGTGACGCATTGCTGCCGTTCGAAGATCGAGTGGATCAAGCGTTAGATAAAATCAAAGCCCAAAAAGAGTGGAGTGAAGAGCAACTCAACTGGCTCGATCGCCTAGCGTCATCTATTAAAGACAAAGTAGTACTCGACGATGACACCTTTAAAACGGGCAACTACAAGCGTAAAGGTGGCAAACGTAAGCTTATGAACGTCTTTAATGATGAATTAGACAGCATACTCACTCAATTCAACGAGTTTATGTGGGACGAGCCTGCGTAACTCAGTACAATCGCACCAAACGTAAAAATGCACACTCAGTAAGAAGTGTGCGGATTAACAAGTGCACGCGGCATTGTCATTCCAGAAGTGAGGAACGAACTGTCTGGAATCTCAGATTAGCACTCGTATTTAACGAATTATCTATCTGGCACAAGTCAGTACAAACAAGAGAACAAGCATGAACAATAATGATCTGGTCGCCAAACTGTGGAAACTGTGTGACAACTTACGTGATGGCGGTGTGTCTTACCAAAACTACGTAAATGAGTTGGCGTCGTTACTGTTTCTTAAAATGTGTGAAGAGACGGGCCAAGAAGATGACTTGTTACCACAAGGGTTTCGCTGGGCGGATCTAAAAGCCAAGCTAGGCCAAGAGCAGCACCAGTTCTACCGTAACATGCTGGTTCAGCTTGGTGCTGACGACCATGCCATTGTTCGTGCAATCTTTCAAAACGTAAACACCACCATTACTCAGCCTGCTCAACTGACGGAACTAGTTGATAACATGGACAAACTAGAGTGGTTTGACGACTCTGTTGATGGTGAAGGGCAAGGTAAATCACGTGATGACTTTGGTGACATGTACGAAGGCTTACTGCAAAAGAACGCGAACGAGACTAAATCGGGCGCGGGTCAGTACTTTACGCCACGTTCACTGATTAGCACCATCATCAAAGTGATACAGCCTCAACCGCGTGAAGTGATTCAAGATCCAGCAGCGGGTACCGCAGGTTTCTTGATTGAAGCGGACAAGTACATCAAATCACAAACCAACGATTTAGATGACCTTGACGGTGACGACCAAGAGTTCCAAATGACCAAAGCCTTTGTGGGTTTGGAGCTAGTACCAGAAACGCGCCGTTTAGCACTGATGAACTGCCTACTGCACGATATTGAAGGTGATGCAGAAGAGGGCGCAATTCGCCTTGGCAACACGTTGGGTAGCGCAGGTGAATCCCTTCCACAAGCAAATGTGATTTTGACTAACCCTCCGTTTGGCAGCGCATCAAGTACCAATATCACTCGTACCTTTGTTCACCCAACCGGGAACAAACAGCTCTGTTTTATGCAGCATATCTATGATGCACTAGAACCAGGCGGCCGTGCAGCGGTGGTAATTCCTGATAACGTGTTATTCGAAGGCGGTAAGGGTACGGATATTCGCCGTGACCTAATGGATAAGTGTAACCTGCACACCATCTTGCGTTTGCCAACAGGTATCTTCTACGCACAGGGCGTGAAGACCAACGTGCTGTTCTTCCAAAAAGGCACGCCAGAGAACAAGAGCCAAGACAAAGGCTGCACCAAAGAGACATGGGTATTCGATATGCGTACCAACATGAACACCTTTGGTAAACGTCGCCCACTGACGGAAAAGCACTTTGAAGCCTTTATCAATGCTTATGGCGCAGATAAAAACGGTCAGTCACCTCGTGAAGAGGGCGTTTATGAGACGCTCGGTAATATTTTCGCAGAAGGCGAAACAGCAGAAAGCCTGAGCGAGAAAGCGCACAAGGTAGATAGTGCGCGTTTCCGCAAGTTCAGCCGTGATTACATTCGCGACCAGAAAGGCGACAGCCTAGATATCTCTTGGCTAAAAGACCTAGAAGCCACTAGCGCAGAAAACCTGCCAGAGCCAGAAGTATTAGCAGGTGAAGCGATGGCAGAGCTTACAGAAGCCATGTCTGAAATCTACCAACTGATGCAAGCACTTGGCGCTGACGACGTAGCTGAAGGACAAAAACAGCTTGTGGCTGAAGCGTTTGGCTTGGCAGAAAAGCCGGAGGCAGAGTAATGAGTGAGTTGCCGAAAGGTTGGGTTCATCAAAAGTTAGTTGAAATCACTACCAAAATTGGTAGTGGTTCAACCCCTAGAGGTGGACAAGAAGCATATAAGACTGAGGGAATACCTCTGGTTCGCTCAATGAACGTAAGGTTTTCTGGGATAGCTACAAAAGGTTTGGCATTTATAGACGATAAGCAAGCTGCTAAGTTAAGTGCTGTCACCATCAATGACAGAGACGTACTACTTAATATTACAGGTGCATCGATAGGTAGGGTCTCAGTTGCTAGAGACTGGGCTATTGGTGGCCGTGTTAATCAACATGTTTGTATTATTCGTCCAGTATTTCCCGATCCGTTAAGCGGCTACCTTAATTACTATCTGATGACTCCTGTTATGCAAGACTATATTAATAGTAATGAATCTGGAGCGACAAGACAGGCACTTACAAAAGCTAAAGTCGAGTCACTTTCTATACCACTTGCCCCACTCGCCGAACAAAAACGTATCGTCGAAAAGCTCGATGAAGTATTGGCACAGGTCGACACCATCAAAGCCCGCCTAGATGGCATCCCAGATTTGCTAAAACGCTTCCGCCAATCGGTACTCGCCTCTGCGGTGTCGGGTAAGTTGACGGAAGAATGGCGTAGGGATAATGAATATGATGAAGAGGGCTACCCGACGTCTTGGTTACGTAAAGGTCTAGATGATTTGGGAGAGCTAGCAAGAGGAAAATCAAAGCATCGTCCCCGTAATGACCCTCGGTTATTTGGTGCCGAGTACCCATTTATCCAAACTGGGGAAGTGGCACAAAGTAATGGTGTAATTACTAGTTGCTCTAAATGGTACAGTGAATTTGGTTTGGAACAAGGGAAGCTATTCCCCAAAGGAACATTATGTATAACGATAGCTGCAAACATAGCGGATACTGCTATTTTAGGTATTGATGCGTGTTTTCCTGATAGTGTCGTTGGATTTACGCCAAAAAGCGACATGACATCAGCGCTGTTTGTTAAGTACTTAATTGATGTAAATAAAAATCGTCTTGAGCAGTTTGCACCTGCAACGGCGCAAAAAAACATTAACCTTAAAGTTTTAAAAAGCTTGAGCTTACCTTACCCAAATTTAGATGAACAAGATGAAATTGTCCGTCTAGTCGAACAATACTTCACTTTCGCTGACACCATCGAAGCACAAGTGAAAAAAGCGCAGGCGAGGGTCGATAACCTAACCCAAAGTATTTTAGCCAAAGCCTTCCGTGGTGAGCTGGTGGCGCAAGACCCAAGCGATGGACCAGCCGACAAACTGCTAGAGCGCATTGCCGAGGCTCGTAAAAAGGCCGAAGCCCTAGCCAAAGCAGCCAAAAAAGCCGAAGCGGCTAAGAAGAAAGCAGAAAAAGCCGCCGCTAAAAGCTAATTGATAATTTTATAAGCACGCTCGGGCGTGCTTTTTTAATGGATAGAGTATGAATACCGATCAAAAACAACAGCTCTGGGACCGCTTTTTAGCAGAATGGCCAGTAGAACGAATTGAAGCGATGACATTAGCTGAATATGTGTCAGTTGAAGATAAAAGTACATTTACTTATTGGCTTGAAACCGAAGCGAGAGAGTTAGGTTCCATTAAGGGCGGTTCATCAGAGAAGTTTGGTATTTATAAGCGTGCCGATTCAAATAAAAGAAATGGTCGCAACAATTATAGTCACGATGACACTTATACTTGGCACTCTAAACATGGTGAGGATGCATCTGCTGCATTTGCAAGCATTAAGCAGAATATTTTAGCCGTAATCAAAGCGGTTAGAGCTAATGATTTAAATGCAATCGAGGTCATTGATGTAGCTCCGACATTAAAATGGAAAGTGGCATTTATCTATCAAAATAGGTCTAAACCTAGCGTACTTAATATTTACAAAGCTCCTGTGCTGTGTCGCGCGGTAAAAAACAGTCAAGCAACCATGGCACAGGCATATCGCCAACTGCTTGATAATATGCCAGATGATGTACCATTTTTTGACTACTATGAAGATGTCTGGGCAAGCAATCAAGAAGCGTCAGAGAAAGAAATTGAACAGTTGATAGAAAGAATGAACATGGATGCAGTCACCAACCTTTCCAACCCTAAACTGCAGGAGCTCTATGAGTTAACCGAGTGGGCGCATGACGTTGGCTTAGATATATATCCTGTAAATATCGACAATCAGTTCCGCATTGGCCGTAAAGGCTTAGATAGTGCTAAATCGGACGCTGCATTTAAACTCGTAACTGTTCAAAAATCAAAAATCAAACTCGATGATGCCAAATATAGTCTTGAGTATCTTGCTACATGCGAAGAAGATAAAGACAAATTTGCTGAGCAGTACTTGGTAGAGAGAGAAGGGTATTGGCCAGTCGATTACGCTCCTAACAACTCATCAACGGATACAGCGAAAAGTAACAATGGAGATAGCGAAATGACGGTGCCGAGCTTAAACCAAATTCTCTATGGCCCACCGGGAACCGGAAAAACCTACCACACCATTGAAGCGGCCGTTAAAGCCGCCGCCCCTGACTTTGTTTGGGACACACGCGCTGAACTAAAAGCCAAATACGATGAACTGGTTACTGCCAAACGTATTCGCTTTGTCACCTTTCACCAAAGCTACGGTTATGAAGAGTTTGTAGAGGGGATAACAGCCAATACCGAGGCAGGCGATATCAGCTATACAATCACCCCAGGGGTGTTTAAGAGGATATGTGCAGCAGCGCAATTGTCATTGCAGACAGAGGATCCAGGAATAAATCCTGAAGGTAAAGTTTGGAAGATTTCCATAGAGGGTACATACCAAAATGCCCGCAAAACGTATTGCTTTGAAAACAATATTGCAGCGATTGGTTGGGATGACGCGGGTGATTTACGCGAACAAAAACGCAATTCATATTTCAATGAGTTAGGTCGAAATGATCAAAATTCCTTGAATTACTTTTCTCAAGAAATGGAGAAGGGCGACTTAGTACTTTGTATAAATAGCAATACGTCCGTCGAGGCAGTTGGTGTCATTGATGGTGACTATAAATATATAGAGTCTGGAATAAACGGAAATGGGTACGCTCACCACCTTCCAGTAAAGTGGTTAGCTTTGGACTTTTCTGTGGATTTCCATGCATTAAATGGAAATAAACGTTTCAACTTGCCTACTTGTTACCCGTTATCTCGTTTAACTGTCGCTGGTACACTGAAACACCTTTCTGATAATAATGTTGATATTCGTAGTAAAAGTAACGGGACAGCAGAAGTAGAAAACTACGTACTTATTATTGACGAAATCAACCGCGGCAATATTTCTAAAATATTTGGTGAATTGATTACCCTAATTGAACCAAGCAAACGAATGCCAGCAAAGGGAAAATCGACTGACGAATCTTTAGAAATTAGCCTACCGCACAGTACGCCGCTGTTTTCTGTACCTGATAACTTGTACCTAATCGGCACAATGAATACCGCTGACCGCTCATTAGCCATGATGGATACAGCACTGCGCCGTCGTTTTGATTTCGTCGAAATGATGCCAAAGCCCGAGCTTCTAAATGGTGTTGTTGTCAATGGTATTGACCTTGAGCGACTGCTTAAGGTGATCAATGAACGTATCGAGATTTTATACGACCGAGAACACACACTTGGCCATGCGTTTTTGTTTCCTGCTTTTAATGCCAAAACAGAAGAAGATAAATTTAAAGAACTTGAATTGGCGTTTAAGAACAAGATCATTCCTCTTCTGGAAGAATATTTCTTTGAAGACTGGGACAAGATCCGTTTAGTGTTAGCCGACAATCAAAAACCAGAAGATTTGCAATTCGTTACTCAAAAACCGATGAATCAAAGCAGCCTAAAAGCGCTATTTGGCGACAAACATACGTTGGATCAATTTGGTGAAGACTATCAGCAGTATTCATTAAAAGAGAAAGATAACCAAGTATGGAAAAACGCTGACGCTTATATTGGTATTTACAACCCTAAAAGCGTGAAAGCAACCCAAACCAGTGATGTTCAGACCGATAGCACTGGATCAGAATCATCAGAAGTTAACGATAAAAAATGACCACTTCCATTGTTTTTGAATTTGGCTACTTAACGTGCGATGAACAAGCCGCGCAAGCAAATGATGACTACACGCTTATTTCAGCCAATGCGTTTCAATATTTAGAACGGCTCTGTTTAAATGAAAACAAAGGTAATGTAGGGCGTTTTTTAAAGCTGTGCAGCCGTTACGGCGACAAGTTGCTGCAAGTAAGAAACTACGTGGGCGTATTGTTTACGCCCAATGGTGAACACATTGAAGTATTACCCAAAGTAGCGAAAAAAACAGATAACTCACCAGAGGCCATCGACGAGTCGCGAAAACTCTTGCTGATGATGCTCAAACACCTCGGTGAATTTAGGCATATTGCCACTCAGTCGGCTAACGTTGATACCTTGAGAATGCCGCTGCTTGAAGTGTTTATTCAGCAGTTTTTGCACAGTGTTAACCAATTGGTGAAGCGCGGTTTACGCAGTGACTACGTAAAACAGCAAGACAACTTAGGCTTTAAAAAAGGCAAGTTATTGGTGGCCAAACAGGTGCGCTATAATTCAGTGAACAAACACAAATTTTATTGTGAGTTTGATGAGTTTTTGCAAGACAGACCTGCCAATCGGTTAATACGCGCCGCCTTAAAAAAAGTAGCGGCGTACACCCGAAGAAACCAAAGCCAAAGGTTACTTCGAGAGCTGGATTTTGCGTTTGATGACATACCCGCAAGTACCAATGTGAAGCAAGATTTTGCGCGTGTAAAACTAGACAGAGGCATGGACTATTACCAGTCACCGCTTGCATGGGCTAGGTTGATCCTTGAAGGTTTTTCACCTCTTAGCATGAAAGGTACGGCGAATGCGCAGTCTTTACTTTTCCCTATGGAGTCGGTGTTTGAAAGTTACGTCGCGTCGATATTACGCAGGAACTTAGCTGATGGCGTGACTCTTAGCACGCAAGCTAAGTCTAAATATTTAGTTCACCACAATGGGCATCGCCAGTTTCAACTTCGCCCTGATTTAATGCTCACTAAGTCTACTAAGTCTACTGAGTCTACTAAGTCGCCAGAAACGCCAGAAATGTTAGATACCACAGTGATTTTAGACACCAAATGGAAGCTTATCAACCTAACCGCTTCTAATTACGGTATATCGCAGTCTGACATGTATCAAATGTTTGCCTACGGCCATAAATACCTAGGGGGAGAAGGGGATCTGTTTTTGATTTATCCTGCTCATGATGGTTTTGATAAGGCGGTTGAGTGCAGCTTTGACTTTGATAAAGAATCGCCACCTAAGCTTAGGTTGTGGGTTGTCCCGTTTACTTTAAAATCTGAAAACGAGAATAGTGTTATTTGGCCAGAAGCATTTAAGTCTAAAGCTAATGAGCTTATTGGTTCGCTAACACAAAGGCTGAAGCATGAGAGCTATGCTTGATCTTGGTAAGTTGGCGATTTTATTGGCAGTGTGAATGGTTTATATTTCCATAATATCTATGTGCTAAAGGAAAATGTTGCGCTGGTACAATGCGTTACATAAATGGGCACTTGGTCGAAAGTATATGAATTAAGGATAATTATGCCGGATATCTCCCTCCAACTTGAACTTGCCAGCACTGACGATATCCAACAGCTGCAGAACTCGGCACTCAGCGCATTTGCAGACGATGTGGAAAAATACGGTGCGTTCCCGCCAAACATAGAATCAACAGATTGGTTCCAAGCTGAGGTTAGTAAAGGCAACTTTTATAAAGTGCTGTACAACAGCGACTATGCTGGGGCAATTTGCGTAGAGTGTGGTGAGCAGAGCAGTATTGAGATCCGATATTTCTACATTGATGTTCAGTATCAAGATAAACATATTGGCTCTCAAGCCATGAGCCTTATTGAACACCAGTATTCGCATATCACAAACTGGACTTTGTTCACCCCTTATCAGTCCTACAGAAACCACCATTTCTACGAAAAGTTAGGCTATATCAAAGTCGGTGAAGTACAGCCAGACCAATCAGATGATTTCAAGTTGTTTGAATATTCAAAGAGCCATTTAAGTTGAAATAGCGGCATAACAAACGTACACGGCATCTATAACTGATGATTGCTGCTCAATTAGATGTTTTGGTATAGGGAAAATTCAGCTAAGGGAATTAGATGAGTGAAAAAGTGAAAGTAGCACTGAAGTGGCTCAAAGAACTCTTGGATGCTGATGGTGTTGAGTATCAAATTGTCGGAGGGCTAGCTGCAACGATACATGGTGGCAGTCGTGAGATCGCAGACATAGACCTTTATATCCACAACTTTGACGCAAACAAGGTTTTGGCTCGCGTATCGCAATTCATATCTAAGCCGTTAATTCACTATGCAGAATACGGTTGGGATCTCGAGTATTTCCAGTTAGTTTACCAAGACCAAAAAATTGAAATTGGTTTATCTCATAATACGAAGATACAGTCGGCTCTAGATGGATCTTGGCATCAACTCGACATCGATTTTTCAGAGTCAGTCATTAAAAGCTATCTCGGCATCGAATTGCCAGTAATCCCAGTTCATCATTTAGTAGAGTACAAGCGAATATTAGGTAGGGAAGTCGATCTAATTGACATACAAGAACTGACGCTAGCCATTTAATCCGAGGTTGTGTGCATAAGGAAATGAGTATGAATTACGATGAGTTTAACCATTTTTGCGGGACATTTACTGGGACGAGTCATGTCGTTCAATGGGGCAATTCAGATGTCTGGAAGGTGGGTGGTAAAGTCTTTGCCATTGGCGGTTGGAGTGATGGAAAAAAAGCGGCATTTACTTTTAAGACATCCAACTTAAATTACGATTTTCTCAGTGATAGTGAAGGCTATAAACCGGCTCCGTACTTTGCTAACCGTGGGATGAAATGGATACAGCAAGTTGAAACTTCAGGTCAATTAGACGATGACCTAAAGTATTACTTGTCTGAGTCTTATCGTATTGTTGCTAGTGGTTTAAGTAAACGTAAACAACGAGAGTTGGGCATAGAACACCTATCTGAACCACGCACGTAAATGCTTCAAGGCAGATTTCGGCGTTGACGTAATACTTTTTAATCTTTATCGACAGGCCAATAGTCCTTTGGAAGATCCTGGCGACGAGATTGATCAAGTTGTATTGCAACAGTAAATGACACACAAACGTAGAGGTAGCGCACAGAAACGAAAACGGGGATATCGCGATTACGTAATCATTGATCTAGCCGATAGTGAGATAGTGATAAGAGGTCGATAATTCGTTGTCGGATCTAAATTAGAACTTTAAATCTAATTTCTAAGTAGTTGTTATCTCAGGAAGAGTTTTTGTGCTATGCGCCCCTATATTAAATACATTATCCCTATTTTAATTCCTTTCATTATCCTCGTAATGCCGCTATCAGCGTTTCCATTTGAAGGCCTTACGATTATTCAACAACGCGTTATCGCGATCTTTTTATTAGCGGCATTGTGCTGGGTATTCGAGCCCATCCCGATCTACGCGACGTCTGTTGTTATTATTGTTCTGCAATTGTTGATGTTGTCGGATAAAGGGCTGATCTTTTTAAGGTTTGATCATGGGGAAGAACATTTTGGTGAGCTGTTAAAATACAGCGACATCATGGCGACATTCGCCAGCCCAATCATCATGCTGTTTTTAGGTGGTTTTTTCTTAGCGATGGCCGCCACTAAGTATCGATTAGACGTAAACTTAGCTCGCGTGTTGTTGAAGCCATTTGGACAAGACCCAAAGTTTGTGATGCTCGGCTTAATGTTGATCACTGGTATCTTTTCGATGTTTATGTCTAACACGGCAACAACGGCAATGATGCTATCTATTTTAACGCCGGTACTGGCTGTGTTTGGCCCGAAAGACCCCGGTCGTATAGCGTTTGCGCTTTGTATCCCTGTTGCCGCTAACATCGGTGGCATTGGTACCCCGATCGGTACCCCGCCGAACGCTATCGCCCTTAAATATTTAGTTGGCGATAACCTCATTACGTTCGGTGAATGGATGGCATTTGGTGTGCCGTTTGTCGTGATTATGATGGCGTTAGCGTGGTTTTTAATAGGCTTTATGTACAAAGCTGACCAAAAGAAAATCGAGCTAAGCATCAAAGGTAAATTCCTTAAAACGCCCAAAGCCATTGCGGTATACGTCACTTTTGCGCTGACCATCATTCTTTGGTTAATGGGCTCAAGCCATGGCATGAACTCTTATACCGTCGCTCTGATTCCTGTCGCTGTGTTCTCACTCACAGGGATCATCAATAAAGAAGACCTGAAAAAGATTTCTTGGGACGTACTGTGGCTTGTATCAGGTGGTATTGCGCTTGGTTTAGCTCTCGATAAAACTGGCTTAGCAAGGCTCGTGGTACACAGCATTCCGTTTGATGCTTACTCACCCTATGTGGTGTTGTTCGGAGCGGCGTTCTTGTGTTTGGTAATGGCAAACTTTATGTCTCATACCGCAACGGCTAACTTGTTAATGCCAATTATGGCTGCATTAGGTTCGTCTATGGCTTCACTCACGCCACTAGGCGGTGAGTTAACGTTAATTCTGGTTGTGACTTTTGCCGCTTCATTAGGTATGTCGCTGCCAATCAGTACGCCACCGAATGCGTTGGCTCATGCCACAGGTCATGTGCAAAGTAATCAAATGGCTAGAATCGGTGTTATTTTAGGTGTGGTTGGTGTGCTACTGAGTTTTGTTATGGTGTGGGTGCTGCATTCAATTGGTCACATAGGATAACGATACGTGTATCAACAAAAGCTAGAAGCACTTATCGAGCGTTATTTTAATCAGACAGAACGTCGGGTGACGTGCCGTGCCGGTAACACCATTATTGAACAATCAGCGTTAAACACTCGTTTATATTATGTGTTTAGTGGAGAACTGGAAGGTTTTTATACCGAAGCGAATGCACCGCAAGTGCGAGTGTTTAGCGCGGGTAGTGGGGCCTTTATAGGCGTTCACAGCTTCTTTTCAGGCAATTGGACAGCATCTTCAACGGTTGTTGCTAAAACCGATGTTGAGTTAGCGTGGATCGATAAAGACACGCCTGCAGAAGATGAACGTAACTTTGGCCCTCTTACCGCACAGTTCACACTTGTGATTGTCAATGAGTTGTCGCGTCGTCAACGCCGTGCAACACAAGAAGCGATAGCGAAACAAAAAGCGTTAGAGAAGTTACATACTGCTGAGCAAATGACGACCTTGGGTCAATTGGCTGCAGGGATTGCCCATGAGCTTAACAACGCTATTGGTGTAGTAAATAGTAAATCTGGTCGACTTGAAACGGTCATCATGGATCTACTTGAAGGAGTGCATCCAGAAGCCAGTCAATTTTTCGATTTTGGGTTAATGCATGGTCAGAAAACGTCGTCGTCAGAAGCGCGAACACGTGGGCGACAATTTGAAAGAAAATATGGTTTAGACAAAAACATTGCACGCTCTCTTGCGAAGGCGATTCCAATTGACGCTCTATCTGCAACAGACGTTATTTCAAAACATTGGCTGAAAAACCCAGAAGAAGCGATTCGTTTTTGGCAGATGGGCTGTGATTTACATGATTTACGTTTGGCATCTCGACACACTGTTGGCATCGTAAAATCGGTTAAACAACTTGGCAGAGTTGATATTGACACCGAAGAAGCGGTTGATATTAACGACTCCATTAACCATGCCTTATCGTTGTTACAAAGTGAGTTACGTAGAGTATCTGTGCGATTGAGCCCTGCAGATTTGCCGACTTTTAAAGGCTCGAAAACAGAGCTCGTTCAGATTTGGGTCAACATTGTAAAGAATGCTTGTGATGCAATGTCGAATTCAGACGATGCCGCAATAGAGATTCAAACCAGATTAAGTAAGAAAAGAATATTAGTTACGATCACGAATAACGGCCCTGAGATAGACGAGGTGACTCGTAGAAAGGTATTTCAGCCCAACTTTACCACTAAAAAAGGTGGTTTATCGTTTGGGTTGGGCTTGGGTCTATCAATAGTTAAGCGGATTGTGGCGGGTTATGGCGGAAGTATCATTGTGAAAAGTGATGCTTCTAAAACTGTATTTAGAATCAAGTTACCAGTAGAGGGTGAACATGGAGAAGCTTAATTTAATCTGTGTCGATGACCAGAGAGAAGTACTGAGCGCAGTGGTACAAGATTTAGAGCCGCTGGCGAGTTGGCTGAATATTGAAGATTGTGAATCAGCACAAGAAGTGCTTGATCTCATTGATGAACTTGACGCAGAAGGCGAACACATTACCGTCATCGTGTCTGATCATGTGATGCCGGGAAAAACGGGTGTGGAGTTACTCACTGACGTGTTCCATGACAGCCGCTTTCCGAATACAAAGAAAATTCTTCTTACGGGGCAGGCTACTCATACTGATACCATCAATGCGATTAATGCAGCAGGTATCGACCGTTATTTTGAGAAGCCTTGGCAAGCAAGCACATTAGTTGAGTGCATTCGCACTCTTGTTACTGAGTACATATTTGATCAAGGGCTTGATTACACGGACTATCAGAATGATCTCGACCAGCAGGTTGTGTTGAGACGCTTGCGTTAGTCTCTTATGTTAGCGACTTACATGAGTCACTAATGTCAGTCGCTTGAAATTGTATGCACCGAAGGACGCTTTCTGAAGGATTTTGTCTTTGAAAGATGTAATCTTTCGGTGCATATATTACCTATCTCTTTTAGTCGTTCAGGTTTTAGTACTCAGTTATTAACACACTGGTTGCTGGCTTAAGTCTAAAACTCATGCGCTACGCCAACACCAACAGATGCATTGTATTTTCTTCACGAACTATTCCCTGAACATATTACAGAGCTAAAATGCGTCGCAGGGTATCAGTGTCGTCTGTTAGAACAGTGAGTTGGAAGTATTAACAAGGATTCCTAACGTGCGGTATTTGGCGTTCGAAGTCAGATCGGTGCTTACAACGTAAAGGACTAGGCTTTTCACGGCTTACTGCGTAATAATGCATTCGCCCACAAGTGGGGGTTTATAGTCAGTAGGATTTGAAAATGAGTGAGATTGCTCGCTTTATATCTGGTGAAGCGCCGGATAAGTTTGGTCGAAATATAGAACAGTTGTTAGCTTACAATCACTTTTGGTTGGAGCATGACCATAAGTACATTCAAGTATTTTTCCCAATAGATGAGGGGACTAAGTTTAATCAACATGCGCCGTTGGTTACTCAAGAAGATAGGGTGCTTTTTGCTAAGTCAGAAGAGCTCCGCACAGCTCATCTACAAGTACTTGACCTGATGCTTGAGTTTTGGGGCATGCAGCGAGAGGGTATCGAAATATCTTCGTTGTTACCGCTTAGCCACGCAAATCATGTATGGCTTAAAAACCATGATCATAACCAACTAAGGTTAACGCGAGCCATTCGTAGTTTATATTTGTTAGGCAATGAGGAAGTTGCGACCAACTTATGTGGCTTCTTGATCGCAGCAGCGAACGAAACCGGTTCTGTCTCTGATAAAACGGTGCAATATTGGCGTAATGCGTTAAATGGTTAGAAGTCCGCAATAGCCAGTGGGATTATCGACTTTCAGCACATGACAGTAGCAATAGATTTGATGGTCGTTGGCATTTAACCAATGGCCCGTGTAAAGGCATTTGGTTTATAGAAAAAGCCAACGACATGTAGGGCTATAAACGCATTATATACTTGGAATAACTTAAACAATATCCACGCGCATGTGTACGATTTAGTTTAAACGTATAGATAGGGGAAACCCATGAGGATTGTGATTTTTATCGCTACAGTGATTTTAGTTAAATCAATTGAAGCAAAGTTTGGACACACCTATAACATCTTTTCAGATCCACTTGATATCAAGTTAGCCGCTCTTGATTTTGTCTTGTGGGTTTCAGTCTACTTTGGTTTATCTTTTGTTTATGAGAAGGGCAAAGGCATCCTGACTAAAATGGGTAAAGTTAAGAGTCCTTAATGGGAAAACTTGAACCCTATTAAGCGTAACGGAATATTGTTAGTGATTTGAACTAAGACCAAGAGACGGTTTGGAGAGGAATAGTTATGAATGGAAAAATTGTTCGATGGGTTGATGAGAGGGGGTTTGGATTCATCAACTCAGATGAATTAAAGGGCGATATTTTTGTTCATATATCCAAATTTCGAAAGGGTTATCGTTCTCCAAAAGTGGGAGATAGCGTTGAATTTCAACTATCACATAGTTCTTCTAAACTCAGCGCTTCGAGTGCTCAGTTAGTTGGTATAGAACCACTCAAATCCAATCCTTTATCACTTATTTTGTCTGCACTTATCGTTGGTCTTATAGGGGCAGCTTTTTATCTTTTTTTGTTAGAGCCAAAGTTAAATCCGGCATATGAGAGTATGGGTTTTAGCTGCCAAGGAAAAATGTACTGCAGTGAGATGTTATCTTGTGATGAAGCAAAGTTTTATTTGGCAAACTGTCCCAATGTGAAAATAGATGGTGATCGTGATGGTATTCCTTGCGAGAGTCAGTTCTGCAGTCACTATTGATGCCTGTTTACTAGTCATTCAAAATAGACAACTAAAAGGACATTACATGGAAATCAGAGTAGGGACATTACCTGATATTGCAGGCATCACCGATATCTTCAACTTTTATATTGAACATACCAATGCGCGCTTTGAAGAAGAGAAGTTGTCGTTGGAAAATCGCCAGCAGTGGTTTTCTCAATTTTCTAGTCAAAGTAAATATCAACTTTATGTCGCGACAGAAGGTGATGCGTTATTAGGCTTCGCGTGTTCTCAGCAATACCGGGTTATGTCGGCATTTGAAGATACCGCAGAGGTCACTATTTATCTTGCGACAGAAGCTCAAGGTAAAGGCTTAGGCTCTAAGCTTTATTCTCAGCTATTTGCATCGATTAGTGATTATGGTGTTCACCGCGTACTCTCAGGTGTTGCTTTACCTAATGAGGCTTCAATAGCACTTCATAAACGTTTTGGATTTCGAGAAGTCGGAGTGTTCAATGAATATGCGAAGAAAAACGGTCAATACATCAGTTCAATGTGGTTAGAGAAGGCGTTAACCAAGGAACCAGATTGATTAGGATGGTTTAAACACGATGCAATACTCTTGGTACTTAAATTACGTATTGCTCAATGTTTGATTTAGAAACAAAGGACACAATATGGAAGTAAGGTTAGTCAAAGGTTCCGATCCTAAGTTCGCTGAATCGATCACTAAAACGAATATGGCGAGTTACTACCAAGCTCGTGGCATCGCTTGGGGTCATAGTCAGTTTTTACGCAGCTGGGATGAACTGGATAACTATGAAGTTTATGTAGGGGATAGCCGTATTGGTGTTATCCGCTTCAGTTACAACTGTGATACAACGTTTCTTAGGGACTTGCAGATATTAGCTGAATATCAAGATAGAGGCTTTGGTTCTAAGTGTCTCGATTTAGCTATTGAACATGCGAACAATCAATCATCGGCTCAGTTAGTGTTGCGAGTGTTCAGTGAGAACCCCGCGATTAAGCTTTATCAATCAAAAGGTTTTACTCAGTTGTCTGAAGTGAAAGGACTCGTTGAAATGGAACTGATTTTAGGAAGAACTATGGACACCATTATCAAACAAGCAATCGAATTGCGAAAAGAAGAGAAGTACCAAGAGTCACGTGACTTGTTGGCAACGCTACTCACTGATGAAAATTATGCCGCGAAAGCGCACTTGCAGATCGCGTGGTCTTACGATAATCAAGGTAAAGAGCGACAGGCGATTGAGCATTATGTGCTATCTCTGTCTGGCGTGCTTTCTTCAGTAGAGCGTTTTGATGCGCTGTTCGGTTTGGCGAGTACTTATCGAAGCCTTGGTCTTTATGCAGAGGCTTTAGGCTATTTCGAACAGACTATGGCTGAGTATCCTGACTCGATAGAAGTGAAACCTTTCTACGCAATGTGTTTGTACAATTTAGGTCGCCATAAAGAGGCGACGTCGCTATTACTTGAGCTTTTGGTATCTACGACTAATAGCGATGCGATTAAAGAGTACCAACGCGCGATCTCTTTATATGCTCAAGACTTAGATAAAACCTGGTAAGCCGCTGCTTATAAAGATCATGTACTAATATAGAAAAAGCCTAAGTATTAATAGGATACTTAGGCTTCAAGAATTCGGTTTTAGTTTGAGTTTAAACCGTTACTCTGAAAGTTCTTTACGAACGATCTCTGCGCCAGCGCTTAGCGCATTGAGCTTAGCTGAGGCAATTTCACGAGGAAGTGGAGCCATGCCGCAGTTGGTGCACGGGTAGAGCTTATCGGCATCAACATACTTCAGTGTTTCTCGTAGAGTGTCGGCAACTTCTTCCGGCGTTTCAATTGAATTGGTTGCAACATCGATAGCACCGACCATCACTTTCTTACCTCGAACGAGCTCAAGCAATTCAACCGGAACATGAGAGTTATGACACTCTAATGAGATGATATCGATATTCGATTGCTGAAGCTTAGGAAATACCTCTTCGTATTGGCGCCACTCGGTACCTAGTGTCTTTTTCCAATCCGTATTTGCTTTGATGCCGTAGCCATAACAAATATGAACTGCAGTTTCACACTTAAGCCCTTCAATGGCTCTTTCTAAACAAGCAATACCCCAATCGTTCACGTCATCAAAAAATACGTTAAACGCAGGCTCATCGAACTGAATAATATCAACACCAGCCGCTTCTAACTCTTTTGCTTCTTCGTTAAGGATTTTTGCGAACTCCCATGCTAGCTTTTCACGGCTTTGGTAATGCGCGTCGTAAAGCGTATCTATCATGGTCATTGGCCCCGGTAGAGCCCACTTAATTGGTTGATCCGTTTGCTGGCGTAAGAACTTAGCATCTTCGACAAAAACCGACTTTTGACGAGAAACAGGGCCAACGACTGTTGGTACACTCGCATCGTAACGGTCGCGAATTTTAACGGTTTCACGCTTTTCAAAATCCACGCCATTCAGGTGTTCAATGAAGGTTGTTACAAAGTGCTGACGTGTCTGTTCGCCGTCACTCACAATATCAATACCGGCTTGTTGCTGGTCTTGAAGAGAGACACGTAGCGCGTCTTGTTTGCCGTCGGTTAATTCGTCGCCTTCCAGTTTCCATGGAGACCAAAGTGTCTCTGGCTGTGCTAGCCAAGATGGCTTAGGTAAGCTGCCTGCTGTTGAAGTCGGTAATAATGTTTTCATAACGTATACTGCCTATCCTTGGTGATTTAAGAGCGTGATTGCTCGATTAAAGCGCGTAGTTGGCAGACCAGTTCTCTAGAACTGACTGGTATGGCTTAATGAAAGTCTCTTCTGCGAATTTACCTTGTTCGATAGCTAATTTGCTTCGTTCTTCTCGGTCATACACGATTTGAGTTAGCGAGTGATCCAAGTTTTTCAAGTTTGGTTGGTAGCAGTTACCTGCAACCGCATTCGCGTTGTAAATCTCAGGACGGTAGATTTTTTGGAATGTACCCATGGTGCTGATGGTGCTGATAAGTTCTAGGTTTGAGTAATCGTTCAGTAGATCACCAAAGAAATAGAAAGCTAGAGGTGCAACACTGTTTG
Organism: Vibrio sp. 10N.239.312.C11; assembly: GCF_041466065.1. Taxonomy (NCBI): domain Bacteria; kingdom Pseudomonadati; phylum Pseudomonadota; class Gammaproteobacteria; order Vibrionales; family Vibrionaceae; genus Vibrio; species Vibrio sp. 10N.239.312.C11. The sequence goes on along the minus strand of NZ_JBFSRZ010000027.1, from coordinate 5,155 downwards.
GCGGCATGAAGTAACGAACCTGTAAGCCCATCTTCTTAAAATATTGTTCAGTTAAAGAAGACTCATTCGGTTGGTATTCAAAACCTAATACTGGGTGTTGGTTTTCAGTACGGTAATAGGTTTTATTATCTGACACGCTTAAGCAAATAACAGGTGGTTTATTAAAGTTCTTTTTGTAAGCGTCAGAGTTAACGAAATATTTAAAAAGCTTGCCGTGTAAATCCCCAAAATCTTCCGGAATGCTGAATTTCTCTTGGCCTTTATTATGATCCAATAGACGTACGCTAAAGTCATAATCTCGAACATAAGAAGAGAAGTTATTTCCGATAATGCCTTCAATACGCTCGTTGGTTTTACGGTCTAGAATATTGGTTTTCAGTACTTCAATGGAAGGGAATGCTTCGCCGTTGCTTTCAATGTCCATATCAACAGAAATGATTTCAAGCTCTACAGAGTAACGATCGCCCTTTGGGTTGTCCCAGTGTGCTAATGCGTTGAAACTGTTGTCAATCATCTGCAGTGCATTGCGCAAGTTTGCTTGGCGGCTGTCACCACGCGCTAAGTTAGCGAAGTTGGTGGTGATACGTGTGCTGTCCGCAGGTTGATAGTTCTCGTCGAGGCTAATGCTCTTAATTGTAAAATTAAATTCTGTATTCATGTTGTTCTGATATCCCAATCTGTAGTCTGACTTTCTCGGTCTTTAGAATTAAAATTGCATTTATTTTTGCTTGTGACCGGATTAATAGTTGAAGGCAATACTGTATGAAAAAATTAATACGGTATTAAGTTAATCGCTTGGTATTTTTATACTTGGTTCGATAAATGATTAATAATGGTATTCTTTCACAATCAACATGAGGAATATTCATGATCTATTATGTTTGAAAATATTAGGTGGTGTCAGTTATATTAATTGGCTTGATGGAAATATAACCACATTAATAGTGCGTTATTTAAGACAATTAATTTAATTAAGAGATGGACGAAATGAGTGAGTTGCTGTTGTTGATTTTATACTGTGCATTATTAGGCAGTGGTGTTGGTTTTCTTGCCGGACTTTTGGGGATTGGCGGAGGGCTTATCATTGTACCTGTGTTAAGCAGCATTTTACTTCACTTAGAAGTTTTACCTGCTGACCAAGTGGTCGTTGCAGCGATTGCGACTTCCTTGGCATCAATTTTGTTTACCTCAACTTCCTCTGCGCTTGCTCACCACAAAAATGGAAACGTGCCTTGGGATTTGGCACCTTGGATCATGTTGGGTGTTGCTCTGGGTGCATTGATTAGTGGCTTTATGGCGGCTCTGCTGCCAGAAAAAGTTGTTCGTATTGTGTTTGCCGTAAGTGTGGTTCTTATTGCGATCAAGATGTTCTTAAGCAGCAAAAATGACGCGCCTAAAGAACGAAAGCTACCGAACAAGGGCGTACTAACGGTTCTTACAACTATTACGGGGGGCTTGTCAGCCATGATAGGCATTGGTGGTGGGGCATTGCTGGTTCCACTATTGACGTTCTTCTCTGTCGATATGAAAAAGGCCATTGGTTGTGCGTCGGCTTGTGGCATTGTGATCGCATTATTTGGGTCTATCGGTTATATCACCTCGGGCAGCAGCCACTTTGCTCTAACAGAAGGTTTTGCTGGCTTTGTTTATTTACCTGCGCTGCTGGGTATCGTGTGCACATCTTGGTTTACAGCTCCGCTAGGCGCAAAAGCAACTAACCATTTACCGGTTCCAACGATTAAGAAGATCTTCTCAGTACTGTTGGTGGTTATTGCAGCCAGCATGGTTGCTCGTTAATTAAAGAATTCAGTAACCTGTAACTGAATCAGTTTCTTTATTCATTAGACATTTAGGTGCAAAAAAATGCATGTAAATGTCTAATTGCGATCTGAGCCCTCCAATAACATGAGTTACTCATTTTAATGCACCATGGTTCATAATAAGATTGTTCACGTTTAATAAATATTCAAATGTGGTCAAATACTTATCTAAAGGAGCGAGTAATGGCACGAGAAATCTCATTTAAGGGCAACGGCCCACGTTGGAACGTGGCTCTATCAATGATAATAAGTTACGTGATCGCATCTTTAGCTATCAACTTGTTTTATCAGACTGAGCTCCAGTTTTTCCCTTTTGTTACTTCTATCTTAATCATGATCGCTGTCTATGCTTTGGTCTCCAAGTTCACCCGAAGACATTTATCTTTAGTCGGTGAAGACATACATCTACATGACGTTAAAGCGAACTTGGTGATCAAAAACTCTGTCTTTTCTCGTCAGTATATTCAGGTTAAATCACTGACTAAAAATGGCTATTACAAAGTGAATGTTCACAAAGAACAGGTTGATAAATCTGATTGGGAAATGCTGTTAAGCAAGGCCACACAGCAAAACGTTTAACGCTAACGCTTCATGGAATTCATTCATGTCAGGGTGTTTTATCAACAGTATTATCTTGATAAAACATTGTTATTTAACCCAATTCACTGCTATAGCTAAATGTATCTTGTTTGATTCAACGGAATGCTATCAATGAGTGATTTATGGATCCTTTAACGCAGGGCGTGTTAGGCGCTTCTTTGTCACAGTCAGTAAGCAAAAAACAACATGTGGTTGTTGCTGGGGTATTAGGGCTACTCTCAGGATTGGCTCCTGATTTAGATGCACTGATTAAGTCTCAAAGTGATCCTTTGTTGGCTTTGGAGTTCCATCGGCAATTTACTCATTCACTCTTCTTTATCCCCATTGGCAGTTTGATCTGTGCCTTTGTTCTACATCATCTGATTGCAAAAAGGCGCGGGCTTACTTTCAGGCAAAGCTGGCTGTTTTGCGCTCTGGGTTATGGCACTCATGCACTGTTAGACGCTTGTACCACTTATGGCACGCAGTTACTTTGGCCTTTGACTAATGCGCGTTTTGCTTGGAATACCATATCAATCATCGATCCTGTTTATACGCTGCCCATCTTAGTTTTGCTTGTGTTTGCAACGTTGAAACGAGCACCTTGGCTAGCACGTGTTGCGTTTGCTTGGGCTCTAATTTATCCAACATTAGGGATGATACAAAGAGATAGGGCAGAGGCGATTGGGTGGCAATTAGCGGAACAAAGACAACATACGCCGATTCGATTAGAGGCAAAACCGAGCTTTGCTAATATCTTGGTTTGGAAAGTGGTATACGAAACAGAGGCTCATTACCATGTAGACGCAGTGCGGGTTGGCACATCGGTAAATATATACCCCGGAGAGTCGATCGCTAAGCTGAACGTGAGTCAGGATTTCCCGTGGCTTGCCCCTAATTCACAACAAGCAAAAGATATTGAACGCTTTCGCTGGTTCTCTAATGGTTATATTGCTCAGGACCCAACGGACGAGTTGCGTATTATCGATGTCCGATACTCAATTGTACCGAATCAAATGAAAGCACTTTGGAGCATCAAGCTATCAAAAACTGTTGATGCAAACACGCATGTAAGATACGAAACTCATAGAGACAACACACCTGAGTCGAGACAGATCTTCTTCGATATGCTTACTGGAGATAAATGAGCTAGTTTTAAACAGTAAAAAGGCTGAGTCAGATAATCTGCTCAGCCTTTTTTATTCGTCTATTACCTAGTTTTCTTTGTTCGAAAACTCTTTAATAAAACATTAAAGGTAACGGCTTCTTAGGTGGTCTTTGAAGTATTGCGCATTCAAGGTTTCACCGGTTGCGCCTTTCACCAAGTCATCGGTGTTAAGCTGGCTGCCTTTACTCCAAATATTCGATTCTAACCAAGTGAAGATAGGTGATAGGTCGCCACTTTCAATCACAGCGTTCACATCCACTGTTTTCTTCATTGAAGCCATGAACTGAGCCGCGTATATCGCACCTAGTGTGTACGATGGGAAATAACCAAATGCGCCGCGATCTATGGTGTAATGTAACCTGCAAATCTTTAGATTAGGTAGATCCTAGTTTAACTCGTTTTGCCCTATTGTGAGTTTCAGTTTTTCTTCTCATCTAATCTAGGCTCGTTCTTTCCATTGGCAGGGATTGTCAAATAGATCATTAATTCATTATCGACTAAGCTGTTCCATTGTTGAGCAAGGAAACTACTCGTCACGCAATTAAATAACTTTTCGGATAAAACTAAGAAATATTTTTTTGTGAAAGTTTGCGTTATCCAACCTTTGCCTTAAAGTTTATATAAGGTAGTGAAGTAAAGTGCTTAGGCCGATCCAAAACGGTTCCCAACAGGTGAGTTAATATGTTTAGTTATATTATTTGGATTGGGTTGTCTGTAGCTGTTGGTGCTTATGCAAAGCGTAAAGGAAGATCTGGTATAGGTTTTTTCTTTTTGTCCTTTATTCTTAGTCCAATTTTTGGAGCAATCATTGTACTGTTACCAACCCCAAGTCAGCAGAATAAATGGTCATACTTAACATTTGCTGCTTTTTTGGGAGGATTTTTAGGATATATAGGAATGTCTGATAACGATAATACCTATGTCGAGGATAAAAAGAGTCGTAATAATCAAGCTTCTGTTCAATCCAAAACAGTAACTGCATCTGATACAACTATTACAATTAGTGATTTTTACGTAACCGCAAGTGAATTAAACGTTAGACTGTCTCCGGCTAAGACAGGCAAGAAAACCAATGTAATATATCGACGACAATTGGTGCAGGTCTTTGAGACGACTAATGGTTGGTCAAGAATTTCCAAGTACTATGATGGCACTATAGAAGGTGTTGATGGGGAAGTAGCGAGGTGGGTTTCTTCTAAGTATCTGTCAAAACATAAACCAACTGAATTGAGAGTTATGTCATCTAACAGGTTAGAAGCTGCGTTAGATAGTTCTGATGACTACATATCTTACAAGGCAAAGTTCATCAAAGTATCGAAGGATCTCATAAACACAGGAGTCTGTTCAGTGGAGGATTTTGAGCACCAAGGTGGTTGGGTACGTTCAGTTAACTACAAGCCAAGAAGAGTGTATTTTACCTATTGTGGTAATCATAGTAACACTTCTGGAAGAGTTTATTATGAGCCATCATCTGGCAATGTTTTTAAATAAACTTGAGTATTGAGTAACAAAAAACCACCTTAGCTAGCATGATGTGATTACCGAGGGAGGTTGACGGTCTAAATACCGAAGGATTCTGTCGTTGCTT
>NZ_JBFSRZ010000026.1:0-66978 GCF_041466065.1 Vibrio sp. 10N.239.312.C11 | reverse complement strand
CTTTGAAAAGCGAAATGTCGCTTAGCTAAGTGTCCAGTCTGACTGGAGCAGATCAGACACTCGCAATATTCTCTTTGCCACCGACTAACTCGATAAGACGCGCAACGTCTTGCTTCGCTATCTTACTCATACTACCCCACCCTGGTTTCATTCAATTACTCATCTAAACCATGCAGCGATAACCACTCGGATTTAGACTTATGGGAACATTCCCAATCACGGTTATTATAATGCCCACATGAATGATAAATTAAAATGGGAACAGTCCCATTAATTGAAAGAGATCACACTCTAATTTTAATCTAAGCGGTTCAATTTCGCTTGATTGAGTGGATTATAGAATAGGTGATTGAGTGTGATGAGAGATCTCTGCATTACCTAAAAGCTGAGAGATCAATAAATTAGCGGCCAACTTACCCGCAGATTGATACCCAGGATCAATACTAAATACTCGCGGGAACAAGAAAGAGAGAAGATCATTGCCACCAACACCGGTCACCACCACATCTTCACGTTGTAGTTCTTGCAGACGTTTGATTACACCAAGAGCCAATGTGTCACTGGCACAAACAAGTGCTTGAGTGGTAGGAGTCAGTACCTCATCCACCAGCTGATAAGCACTTTCATGATGAAGTTGACCAGTACGATAGTTGGCAATCACTCCAGCGCTTTCACACCAATCTAGATAGGCCTTAAGACGCAGTTCACCGGTTGATTTGTCGCTAGGATCAACGCCAATGAAGCCAACGTCAGAGATCCCCTGCTCTGCTAGATGCGTTAACGCACTATTGATCACCTGTTGGTTATCATAGTTAATCGACGTCACGTTCTCGGTATCCAGAGCAATCACCACCGCTTTGTGTTCCCAAGCTTCGATTGCAGGAATATCGCAGTCAGTAAAGCCAAACACAATGATGCCATCTACATTGCGCCGCTTGAGAACCTGAAGGTGCTCATTGGCTTTTTCTCTATCTAGCTGGCTTTCCATGATCACGACATCGTAATCCGCTCGATACAATTCGGCCAGCATCGTACTTACCGCTTTGTTTTCAGAGGGGGAATCCAGACGAGAGATGATGACACCGATGACTTTTTGACTGCCACCACGCATCGACTGCGCAGACTTCGAAGGCGTGTACCCAGATTCTTGAATGACTCTTTCCACCCTTTCACGGGTTTCAGGTTTTACTTTGGGATCATTGGTCAGAACGCGAGATACGGTAGACTTACCAACACCGGACAGCTTAGCAATATCGAGGATAGTGAGTTTTTTGCTCATAAAAAGTCTGACGTTAAAGGGAAGAGAAAGAAAAAGTGAGGGCGAACTCCCTCACTTAACTGTTTGTAAATCCTAGTCGATAACTATGACCTACTTTCGGCAGTTTTTATAGATAACACGACCAAGTTCTAGACGTGCATTGTCACCTTTAGTTCGTAAAGTTACGCTATTGATCAGTTCAGAGGTTCCATCATCTAAGATGTACTTCGTTCCTGAGCCTGCCGCTATTTGAGTGAGGCGATATTCATTCTCGGGTAAACGTAATACCGCTTTTTCATCACCAAGGTAAGCGACCTTAAATGAAGCGTCAGACTCACATTGATAAATCACGAATTGATCGTCCGATACTGCGCTCTCAGTCTCAGGAGCTGCTGATTTAGAGCATCCGAATAACGCTACCGTACATAGAGATGCTATCAACAATGCTTTCATACTGCGTTCCTCATCTTTATATAGTGAATAACACTTATATCTAAGTGAAAGAGACTTAGTGTCTTAACCTTTTAAGAATGCTGGTACATCTTTAATACTGTCAAGCACGACACTTGCAAGCGCTTCACCTTTTTCAGTGATTGGCTTACCGGTTCTTACCAGTACTTTAGTGCCAACACCCGCCGCTTCTGCAGCCATCATGTCTTCAGCTTTATCGCCGATCATGACCGAGTTAGCCATATCAATCTTCAGAAAGTCACGCGCAGAAATGAACATGCCTGGCTTTGGTTTACGACATTCACAATCTTGTTTGTAGTCACCAACACCGTGCTCAGCGTGGTGCGGGCAGTAATAAATACCATCTAGCTCAACGCCGTTATCAACAAAGTTCCAATCCATCCACTGCGTTAGAGAAAGAAAACGGTCTTCACTAAACATGCCGCGAGCAATACCAGATTGGTTGGTCACTAACACCAATAAATAACCCATATCTTTAAACGCTTTCGCCGCTTCAAACACACCATCGATGTATTCAAAGTCATGTTCATCATGTACGTAGCCGTGATCAACGTTAATCACACCATCACGATCTAAAAAAACAGCAGGTTTAGACAAAATTCAGTTCTCTATCAACTCTCTATTAATCATTAATTATTACACGCTTTATTTGCTTCATCACTATCTATTTAGTTTTGCGTTCGTTAACGATTTGTTTCTAGTTTAACTTCGCAACTCGCGTTTAGCCGTCTAGACGTAAAAATATCTATTGACTTAGATCATAGAACACCATAGCATCATCTGTAAATCGAGTGAGTCATCAATATATTATTCTGTTCTACCTGCACGGGTTTCTCTATGATTAAAGTGAATCAAGTCAATAAGGTTTTTTATCAAGGCACTAAAGAAATCAATGCCTTAATTGATATCAACCTCCACATTCCTCAAGGTCAAATCTTTGGAGTCATCGGCTCTTCAGGTGCAGGCAAAAGTACCCTTATCCGTTGTGTAAACATGTTGGAAGCTCCAACGTCAGGTGAAGTGATTGTTGACGGTATCGACCTGACAAAACTCAGCAAATCAGAACTTAGCGAAGCACGCCGTAACATCGGCATGATATTCCAACACTTCAATCTGCTGTCTTCTCGTACTGTATTTAACAATGTAGCACTGCCTTTAGAGCTTGCTGGTAAAGATAAAGCTGCGATTGAAGCGAAAGTGAGTGAACTACTTGAGCTTGTCGGCCTATCGGATAAGCGTGATACCTACCCTGCGAACTTAAGTGGTGGTCAAAAGCAGCGTGTCGCGATTGCTCGTGCGCTAGCTTCAGACCCGAAAGTACTACTGTGTGATGAAGCGACCAGTGCTCTGGATCCAGCAACGACTCAATCTATTCTTGAGCTGCTACGTGAAATCAACCGCAAGCTACACATCACGATCCTACTTATTACGCACGAGATGGACGTAGTTAAGAGCATTTGTCACGAAGTCGCGATCATTGGCGGTGGCGAGCTAGTAGAGAAAGGCACAGTTGGCGACATATTCGCACACCCTAAGACAGAGCTAGCACATCAGTTTATTCGCTCAACGCTAGACCTATCTATCCCTGAAGATTATCAAGCGCGTTTGCAAGAGACTCGTGTTAACAGTAGCTACCCATTAGTACGTCTTGAGTTTACTGGTGCAACGGTTGATGCTCCGCTGATGACGCAAATTGCTCGTAAATTCAATATCGATGTCAGCATCTTAAGCTCTGACCTCGATTACGCCGGCGGCGTGAAGTTCGGCATGATGGTCGCTGAGCTGTTCGGTAACGAAGCCGATGATAATGCTGCTATCCAATTCCTACGCGACAACAATGTAAAAGTAGAGGTGCTTGGTTATGTCCTTTAGTTTCAACGAGATTGCTGACTGGATCAGCCTTAACGGCAACCTTCTATTGGAAGCAACAGGCGAGACACTTTACATGGTTGCTGTTGCTGGCATCGTTGGTTTCGCTGTCGGTATCCCATTAGGCGTGATTCTACACACGACTAAAAAAGGTGGCCTGTTAGAGAACACCAAGCTAAACAAAATTCTTGGTGCGGTTGTGAACGTGGGCCGTTCTGTGCCTTTCTTAGTACTGATGGTAGCGATCATCCCTCTCACCAAGATGCTGATTGGTACCTTCATCGGTACAACCGCAGCGATTGTTCCGCTGACGATTGGTGCTATCCCATTCGTAGCTCGACTTATCGAGAGTGCACTACTTGAAGTACCAACAGGTCTAGTGGAAGCAGCTCAGTCAATGGGCGCAACACCAACACAAATCATCAATAAGGTTCTGCTTCCTGAAGCACTGCCTACTATCATCAACTCAGTGACGATTACGCTAGTGACTCTTGTGAGTTACTCGGCAATGGCCGGAACTGTGGGTGGTGGTGGCCTAGGTGATGTCGCGATTCGTTACGGATTTCACCGCTACGATGTGACCATTATGGCAGTGACAGTCGTCATGTTGATTGTGCTAGTACAAATTATTCAATCAATCGGTGATTCATTAGTTCGCCGCGTTGACCACAGATAACGACTTACAGACCAAAATCAAAGTCGTATGAACCAAATTAAATAGATTTATTAAAAGGAGATTATTATGAAATTTAACCTTAAAGGTTTACTTACTATTGCAGCAGCAGCTTCAGCGCTAGTACTAGCAGGTTGTGGTGATAAAGAAGTCGATACTTCTAAGATCAAAGTTGGCGTAATGGCAGGTGCAGAAGCACAAGTTGCTGAAGTAGCAGCTAAAGTCGCGAAAGAGCAATACGGCCTGGATGTTGAACTGGTCACTTTTACGGATTATGTAACGCCTAACGCAGCGCTAGATGATGGTTCTATCGACATCAATGCATTCCAACACACGCCGTACCTAGATCAGCAAGTTGCTGACCGTGGTTACAAGCTAACGGTTGCAGGTAACACTTTTGTTTACCCTATTGCAGGTTACTCTAAAGAAGTTAAATCGGTAGACGAAATCCAAGATGGTGCTCGTATCGCTGTACCAAACGATCCAACAAACCTAGGTCGTTCTCTACTGCTTCTTGAGCAGCAAGGTTTACTTGAACTTCGTGAAGGTGCAGGTCTTCTAGCTACCGTTCGTGACATCGTTGGTAACCCTAAGAACCTAACGATTGTTGAACTAGACGCAGCTCAACTGCCACGTTCTCTTGATGATGTGACGTTATCTATCATCAACACTACTTACGCGAGCTCTATCAACCTGACTCCACAAAAAGACGGCGTATTCGTTGAAGACAAAGATTCTCCATACGTGAACCTAATCGTTTCTCGTGAAGACAACCTAAATGCAGAAAACGTACAAAACTTCGTTAAAGCATATCAAACTGAAGAAGTGTACAACGCAGCTTCTGACATCTTCCAAGGTGGCGTAGTTAAAGGTTGGTAATCAGCTTAAATAGACACTTATAGATACCGAAAGGGGCTGACTCAATGTCAGCCCCTTTTTTAATGATGAAAGTTTGCTAGAAAGTAAAGCTTCTCAGGGTGAATCAAACGAAGTCGATTACTTGAGCTGATCCCAAGAAATGTTGGATACCAGACGGCAATCATCACACTTGAAATAGAAAATATCGTGGATTGGCGCATCTAACAGCCATTCACCACCACATTGTGGGCATTTGCGCTCTTTTTCATCTTTCAGGCTGATCCCACCGACACGATATAAGTAGTAGTAAGTTGGAATCTTAGTCAGAAATTCAATGCGCCCTCTTAGACCCCAACCGCGTTTAAACAACACACTCTTAGTATCACTGATCTCGGTTAGCGTTGCATGTTCAGCACGGCAACCACCACCCATTTGCACTTCATCACAGGCTTGCCATTCGGTCTGCCATTTCAGTACGGCTTTATGATCGCCATTAAATGTCGGCGGGTTACGATATAGTGGGATCGGCAACAAGCTATCGCCACTGCGCAGCGGCGAACAGGTATGTACGAATGTCGTGTATAACACCTGCCAACTTGGTGTTTCATCTTCGGCTACTTCTTCGGAGTTAAGATCTCGGCCAAGCAGACGCATCTTAGGCGCTAATAAACTCGCAGCAGATAAGCGCTCGAAACAGACTTTGACGAAGTCTGAATGATTACGTGGGTGTAAGCTATCTTGCTCCGGACACACAACGCGAACATAGAATTCACCGTCGCCCATCACGATTGGAAACTCACGACCTAACACTTGTCCGTTATAACGAAGTGCATCCATTAAGCCATTAACCGCCTTATCGACAGCGCTTACCGTTGTGTTATCAAAACACTCAAATTGAAGTTCTAGTACGTACATCTATTTATACCGCTGGTTGTAGCTTTTCTAAAAATTCTGCCAATGTCTCGGCTAGTACATCACGATTTTTGGTGCCTAAGCGCTCTAGGATCACGTTCCCCGTTAGGTTACAGATAGAGATAACATCCAGTTCAGCATCAGTCGCGGCAATGAAAACCGTTGGTTTTAGCTTCAAACGACGCTGAGTCACTAGGTGACCTAAGATGTTTTCTTGTAGGCATTCGAAATCTTCATCACTCCAAATCTGTAACAGAGTCAGTTCGTTACCATCAAAAGTCGCGTTCATATCCGCACTAAATTGTGCGCCGTAGAAAGTCTTAACATCTTCATGCAGAGTCAGCTCAATACCCGTTTCAACATTGGTGAAATCTGCGAATTGCTCACGTGGATAGTGTTTCCACAACACGGCATCACCACTCTTTTCTTCTACGCATGGCGATACGATGTCCACCAACTCCTCATTACGAGGTAAGCTTTGGTGTTGCTGCTGCCACGCGTCAACGTATCGCTGACTGAAAGAAAGTAGTGCGTCTTGAGCGCGTTGAGTCATGAAAATCTCCTAAACACAAAATAATAAATAGAATCCGAGCCCTTTCCGTGCCGATTAAGCGATGACTTAATGACAGGGTAATGGGGATTCAGTAAAATCGACCCCATTCTAATCGAATTTGAAACGAAAGTATGAGCAAATATTCTGACGCAAAAGAGCTAGCGGGTTTAACCCTAGGCCAAAAAACTGAGTACTCTAACCAATACGATGCAAGTTTATTGCAACCAGTACCTCGTAGCCTCAATCGTAATGATCTTGCGTTAAACGGCGAGCTGCCTTTTGTTGGTCATGATATTTGGACGATGTACGAGCTTTCGTGGCTAAACACCAATGGCTTACCACAAGTGGCTGTTGGTGAAGTGTTCATTCCGGCAACCAGCCAAAATTTGATTGAGTCAAAATCTTTCAAGCTGTACCTAAACAGCTACAACCAAACTCAGTTTGAAAACTGGGCTCAAGTCACTGAGCGTCTAACTCAAGATTTGTCAGCATGTGCAGGCGAATCTGTGATTGTGAATGTAAATTCAGTAACCGATTACACCAACCAACCTATCGTGACGATGGGAGGTGACTGTATCGACAATCAAGACATCCAAATCACCAGCTATGATTTTGAAGCGTCACTGCTTGAAGGGGCTGCTGGCGAGCAAGAAGTCGAAGAAACTCTACATAGCCACTTATTGAAGTCAAACTGCTTAATCACCAATCAACCGGATTGGGGCAGCGTAGAGATCGCATATTCCGGTAAGCAAATTGACCGTGAAGCTCTGCTACGCTATTTAGTTTCTTTCCGCGAGCATAACGAATTCCACGAACAATGTGTTGAGCGTATCTTCACTGACATCATGAAATACTGTGCACCATCGAAGCTAACCGTATTTGCACGTTACACGCGTCGTGGCGGTCTGGATATCAATCCATACCGTTCAACTGAGCAAGATAGACCAAGCCACAATAAGCGTATGGCTCGCCAATAATCGGCGTGAACCGCCCACACTTATTTGAACCTACAAAATCTTTAAAGGGACATTGAAATGCGTTGGTTATACGTTGTTAGTCTATTCATTTTAAGCTTAAGCACATCGGTTAATGCGTCTGTCTATTCGTCGGCGCTCCTCAATGAAGCCAATAACTTGGTTGAGATAGAACCGAGTCAAGCAAAACGAATGGCCAACAGCTACCTAACGCTACGTATCCTTTCAGATCAACGCGAGAAGAGCCCGTCAGCTATTTCTCGTGAAGAGGCCGACTCTTCGATTAGAACCCCAAACAGCAGTATCGATGCGTATAAGATCTTAGCGAAAGCAGAGTTTAATCTAGGCAACATTCGTATTGCGATTCAGCACATCGACAAAGCCTATGAGCTAGCAAAAACCTATAAGCTTGAGTATCTAAAGTTAGATTTGGAAATACTTAAAGTTAGGTTACTTTGGCTTACGGGCAGAAAATCTGCCCAAGCAGAATCAGAGCTAAAAAAAATAGAAACAAGCTTAGAGTCGGTTAATAAGACCTTACGCCTGACGGAAGGGATTACCTATCGCTTAATCATGTTGAAAGCCGACATTTCCTCTTATAACAACAACGTAGGGGAAGCAGAAAAACTCTATCAAGAAGCAAAAACTTACCTAGAACAGCGTCACTCGGAAAAAGTCGTCATTGATTACCACATCACCGTCGGCGAGTTTTATCTTACCCATAAAGAGTACAACCATGCACTATCTGAGTTATTGTACGGCTACTGGAAATCAGTAGAAGGTAACCTGAGTTCGCGCTTGGCTAAAGTAAACCGCCTACTTGCACAGCTTTTCTTTGAACGTCAAGTATTAGATAAAGCTCTAGAGCACCTGTCTCAAGCTGCTGACTTTTATGATAATTTTGAAAGCTCTCCCATATTAGCGCAAGTACTAAAAAAGATGGGTGATGTGTACTTCAATCAAGGCAAATATAACCTTGCCCTCGTGCACTTTTTCAATGTCCTTGACCATGAGAGTACAGACCGAGACATCTACCAAGTCATTGACATTCGTCTAAGTTTATCTGCGACTTACTTACGACTTTATAACTACCCTCTAGCCGAGCAATACCTAGCTCGAGCTCTTGAACTGCTGGAGTATTCCGACATTCCTAAATTGGAAGGTCGCGCTGCACTCTTATCCGCAGGTTTGGCATACCATCTACAAGAAAGCGAAGATGTAATTAAGCATGCGACACGTGCGCTCAAGATTTCGCGTCAGGTAGAAAACATGCGCCTGTCGCAACACTCCTACCACTTGCTCTCTTTAGGTTATGAGCAAGCAGGGCGTCCACAACAAGCGCTAGCAAATCTCAAGCAATACAATATCCTTGTCTCTTTGGAACAACAAAAACTCAACCGTGTTGGTGAAGACGCATTCCGCCAACAAAAAGAGTTTGCCGAGCAAACGCTCCACTATGCAGGTCAAGAACAAGAATTAGAGAAATACAAACTTGAGCACCATAAGTTCCAGAAAATATCGTTCGCCTTATTTTTGTTCAGCATTGTCTTGTTCTTCTTTGTGCTACGCCGAGGCTACATCATTCAAACCTTAGTCACGGAAATGGATTCACTGCGTACCGACCTATTTACACACTCACGCTCAAAGCTTCCAAATCTAAGAATGCTGAACGCGAAGCTATCAAATTCTCTAGAACAAACCAGCCAAAACTTCGAACAATGGCAACTTGGTGAGTTGATTCATGAACCACTCAACGACCGTTTACGCTTTGTGATGATAGATTTACCGTTCCTACGCAATATGTACACTCAGAACGGTTATAAAGCAGGTTTAGAGCTCGAAGATGCTTTCGGCGAGTTCCTTAAATCTAAGCTTGAAGGTCCTGCGCGCGTCTACCACTTCTCGGATGCGAACTTGCTTTACATCGAACCAAATGCTGACCGTGATACATCGCCTGAGGCTATGTTCAGAAAGATTCAATCTTGGATTAATCACTTCGAACCAGAGCGAAACATTAATCGAACCGTCCGCATGGGCATCGCTGACTACCCGTTCTTGCCACGCGCTTATACCGCGATTAACGACCAAGAACTCCTCGATGTACTATTAATGTCGACCAACCTGGCACGTGAAATCAGCCTCAAAGAACGCAGTAGCCAATGGGTTTACCTTAAAGCCATCGACAATGCCCCCGCAGCGAGCCTTGCAACGGGTAACATAAGAGAGGCTTGTAAACATGCGATTAATCAAGGGTTAATAAAGATACAATCCTCACACCAGAATGAGGACAATATCAAAAAAATGCTAAAAGATGACTGATTTGCGAGCGGTTAAACGTCGTAGGTCGTGACCTTATTTTTAGTTTTGTTATTATCAAGGTCACGGAATTTCATCTATATGATCGAGTGCGATCTACGCGGCGCTAATTAATACATCTATGGGCATTCTTGAAAAAGACATTCAGGCGCAACTCCACCAGCTGAAATATCAGTTGGATCAAGTCCGCTTGACGCAAAGAGATACCTCGTTCAAATTTATTCGAGAACAAAAAGTTCTCAAGCGTATCGTTACGTCTTTAAGTGATGCATGTGTTGGCAGCAACACTCATTTAGATGAAAATCTCATTGCCCTTAGGGAAGAGCTCGAAAAGCAAAAAGACATTAGCTCAATGATCCCCAAGTTGGCAGTATTAGAAAGGATGCTCAAGCAAAAAACGTTGGCTATGGATAAACAGAACGGATATCTGGATGATAGTATTAAGCACAGTGGGGAAACGCTGCAGCGTATAACTGGCCTTCCGGCACAGCTAAAGCGCGATCTAAGAAACTTACTTAGCTTCTCCGAGTGTCATGGCAGTCAAAAAGTCGACCATGCGATGAAGCTTCTCAGTATTTATGAGCGTGCCATTAAGATTATGGCAAACAACTCACGCACTCATTTTGCCGACGTAGATCAATCAACTGAACAAGAACTCCTTTCCGAACTATCAAACGAATTACAACACCTGATCACTGAACTCGACTTCGAGGGTGAATCGGGGGATCTACTGACCGATATTCGAGCGAAGCTACTACTTGGTGTTTCAACACAAAACCTACTTGAGCTAGCACTTCAGATCCTCAAACTGGTGATTGATGGCACGAGCCTAGAGCGTAAGCAGTCTGAACAATTTATAGAACAACTCAATTCCTCGCTCGCTTCTAGTATCAAAACAGCAGATCAAAACTCCGACCAGAGCCAAAGCTATTTTGAACATCGCCAAGGTCTTAATTCTGAGTTGAATGAACTTGTTACTAAGAGCCAAAGCTCTGTTGATAAAGCAACGGATATTGATAACTTAAAACTTTCGATAAACCCGCTGCTCAGTGAAATTGCCTCTCTTTCAGAAAGACTGAATCACGCAGAACAGAAAGAACAAGCTCTAATAGAAAGAATGAGCTACGGAAAAAACCAATTAGATTCGCTCTATGAAGTCACCCAAGATTACCGCAAGCGTCTAGAAGATCAGGCTCAGCGTATGCTGCTTGACCCTCTGACTAAGATCTACAACCGTACCGCCTTCACCGATCGTTTAGAGTTAGAATATCGTCGCTGGATTCGCGCACAACACTCACTAAGAGTCGTGCTGCTAGATATCGATAACTTCAAAGCAATTAACGATAGCTTTGGCTATACCGCTGGTGACAAAGCACTCAAGATCATCGCAAGAGCGATCACCAAAGAAATTGGTACTACCGATACTGTCGCTCGCTTTTCTGGTGAAGAGTTCATCTTGCTACTTCCCGAGCAAAGCGATGAATATTGCCATCAAGTGACTCAAAGCATCCAGAATCAAGTCAGCCGCTTACCTTTCAAATTCCGTGACCAACAAATCACAATTACCTTGTGCGCGGCAAGTACTCCGTTTAAAGAGTCAGACACACCTGAAGAAGTATTAGAACGACTCAATAAAACACTAAACAAAGCCAAACAGCGCGGTAACAACCAACTTGTTTGGGACTAAGACAGCCCGAGATTTAATTTATTTCATTTTTTCAAATACTTATCACATACCATATCCCTCAATGTTTGCTAAGCTAATGATTAACATTCGCTTAACAAGCATTCTTGGCAAGCATGCTGTATTTAAAAGAGCAACGCTGTCGTAATCGTTTCGTCTGGTTAATTCTCTCGCCTTTAACCAAACACTTTCAACGTTAGCTTCTCATCTCGAACTAAAGGGCTACTTCCAACGTCCCCTAGTTCCTTTCAACAAGGAGGCACTATGATCACTCATATCAGCCCTGCCGGTAGCATGGATTTACTCTCTCAACTTGAAGTTGAGCGTCTTAAAAAAACCGCATCTAGTGATCTGTACCAGCTTTATCGTAACTGTACGTTAGCGGTACTCAACTCGGGTAGCCACACCGACAACTCCAAAGAATTACTCGACAAGTACCTGTCATTCGATGTTGAGGTGGTGCGTCGTGAGCGCGGGATCAAGCTTGAACTGAGCAACCCACCAGAGCATGCCTTTGTCGATGGTGAAATCATCAAGGGTATCCAAGAACACTTATTCTCAGTGTTGCGCGACATTGTCTACGTCAACATGCACCTTGCAGATAACCAAAGACTCAACCTGACCAATGCCACTCATATTACCAACCTTGTATTTGGCATTTTGAGAAATGCAGGCGCACTTACGCCAGGTATCGAACCTAACCTGATCGTGTGCTGGGGTGGTCATTCAATTAATGCAACTGAATACCAATACACTCGCGAAGTGGGGAATGAACTTGGCCTGCGTGAGCTGAATATCTGTACCGGTTGTGGACCGGGGGCAATGGAAGGGCCAATGAAAGGGGCTGCCATTGGTCACGCTAAACAGCGCTATACAGACCACCGTTACTTAGGGCTAACTGAACCATCAATCATTGCGGCTGAGCCACCAAACCCAATCGTGAATGAACTGGTGATCATGCCAGATATCGAAAAGCGTCTTGAAGCCTTCGTGCGTATGGCCCATGGCATCATTATTTTCCCTGGAGGCCCCGGCACTGCCGAAGAGCTGCTGTATATATTAGGGATCATGATGCACCCTAATAACGTCGACCAACCCATGCCGATTGTTTTAACAGGCTCAAAAGAGAGTGAAGCTTACTTCCGTTCGATTGATAAGTTCATCGGCGAAACCTTAGGGCCTGATGCGCAGAAACACTATGAGATCGTGATTGATGACCCAGCACGCGCTGCGAAAATCATGAAGCAGGCAATGCCAGATGTACGCTCTCACCGTAAAGAGACTGGCGATGCTTACAGCTACAACTGGTCACTGCATATTGAACCTGAGTTCCAACTGCCATTCGACCCTACGCATGAATCTATGGCGGCGCTTGATCTGCATATGGATCAGAAAACAGAAAGCCTTGCAGCTAATCTGCGTAAAGCCTTCTCAGGAATTGTGGCAGGTAACGTCAAAGCTGAAGGTATTTTGGAGATAGAGAAACATGGCCCCTTCCTGATTGATGGCGACAAAGAGCTGATGACAAAAATGGACCAGCTGCTAAATGACTTTGTTGAACAGCATCGAATGAAACTGCCGGGCGGCACTGACTATGTACCTTGCTATAAAATTATGCCTAGCAGCGAATAACGGCAAGTAACTGATAACAAGCCACAAGCATAAAGTTAAACAAGTCATGACGTTTACGTCACCAAAGTTTCAACTCACCAAGTGATACGTTACTATAAGGGGCTAGCAGCCCCTTATTTATTGCCTATTTAGTGGAAACTTATGTCTATCCATCTTGTTATTATCGATGCCTTGAACCTCATCCGACGCGTGCACTCTGTTCAGCCGGACCCAACCGATATTGCAAGAACCATCACCACGACTGCTCGTACTCTTAATCGCATCCTAAACGAATCAAAGCCCACTCATATCATTGCAGTATTTGATCATCATTTACAAGATCGAGGTTGGCGCGCGGAAGTCCTTCCCGCTTATAAGCAAAACCGTAAGCCGATGCCAGAACCATTGATGAAAGGTCTCGATGCGATTCAACAAGCTTGGTGGGAATTAGGGATTGATTCACTGCTGTCTGATGGCGATGAAGCGGATGATCTCGTCGCAACATTGGCAAAGAAAGTCGCTGACCACGGAGAAACCGTCACTATCATTTCCACGGATAAGGGCTACTGCCAACTGTTGTCACCAACGCTTCAGATCCGTGATTATTTCCAGCACCGTTGGTTAGATAAGCCCTTTATCGAAGCGGAATTTGGTGTAAAGCCAGAGCAACTGGCAGATTACTGGGGATTAACGGGCGTCAGCTCAAGCCAAGTCCCCGGAATTCCTGGTATAGGGCCAAAAGCAGCCAAAGAGATATTAACGACATACCCTGATATCGAAACAGCATTCCTAGCTGAAGACTTACCGAAAAAGTATCGTAAGAAATTCGATGAGCATATCGAGTCGGCTCGCGTATGTAAGCTCGTTTCTGCACTCAAAACAGACATCGATTTAAGTTTTAATCTGCAAGATATTCGCTACGAAGCTGTATCTTAATCCGACGTTACAAATTTAGTCATTAAAAGCTAACCGTTAGAAATAGATCGCTTATAAATCAACAAATTAGAAACTCAATCATTAGAAAGCAGAAAAGCCTTAGTCTGAACTAAGGCTTTTTTGTTGTTTCATTTTAAGACGAAACATTGCACTTATACTGATAAGTCTCTATTTCTAGAGTAACTTTCAGCTAAGAGCAGATTAGAAGCTATAAGCGATAGAAGCTTTAAAGTTACGACCCGCTTCATAGCTGGTGTACTTTTCTGAACCCCAAGAGATACCAAAACCAGTATGCTCAGCGTACTTCTTATCAAGCAGGTTATCGATACCAAGGTTCATCTCTAGGTCTTTAGCAAACGTCGGTGTGTAAGCCGCCCAAATGTTGTGCGTTGCGAAGCCTGAGCGTTTGATCTCTTTGCCTTTTTCGTTCTCGTAATCGTTCCCCGGAACAAAGCGTGAATCCCAACCAAACACAAATTCATTGTTTAGGCTGTAGTTAAAACCGGCCTTAAAGTTATGAATACCGGTTTTATTCATGTGGCTTGTCTTGCCATTTTTCAGGCTCTTTTGCTCGCCATCAGAGTAAGAGTGGTTAGCGTAAACACTTAACGCGTCTAACTGATAGCTCAATACAGTCTCTACACCCCAAACTTCAACATCATACTTATTCGATAATGTTGCGTTGTTCTTAGTTGGGTGCATTTGGTTATCAAGGTCATAAGTATAAGCCGTGAAACCTAGAATCGCGTAATCAGCCGCAAGCAAACGTGTTAGCTCGTAATCAAAACCAGCTTCGTAGTTATTACCCGTCATCGCCTTAGTATCAGACTGCTTAACTTTGCTTGGTGCTTTCATCGTCAGCGTTTCTGGTAGTGACGCACCTTTAAACAGACGACCGTAACCCACACGAAGTTTTAGGTTTTCCGTTGTTTGGTATTCACCTTTGAACTTTGGAGATAGCTGATCAAACTCGCCCTTATACACGCCACCCAGTTTATGAACGTCGTAACGAAGACCCGTTGTTAAACGGAAGTCGCTGAATTCGTACATATCTTGTAGATACAGACCGTAAGCCGTCACCGTACCACCATCCATGCTGTAGTTCTCGGTTTGACCTTGCTTAGTACCGCTTAGATATACGCCTTGACCAGCATCAATCCATTGCTTGGCTTTGTAGCCCTCAAGACCATAAGTAAGCTCATGCTCACCAACCCAAGAAACGTTACGAATGTCACCACCAATGGTTGTTACATTGTATTCACGCTTAGGGTAAGACATTTTGCCATCTTTGAACCATTTACCTGCCGGTGTTTTGCCCCAAGCGGTACCTTCAAGAGCATCACGATCCATGTATTGACGGTTGTAGTAAACATTACTTTTCAGATGAACTAGATCACTACCTGCATCGTATTCGTGCTGTAGCGTCACTGTATCGCGATTAAGCGAATGATAGTCGTGTTTATCGTCAGCATACAGAGCACCCGCCTTTTCGCCAGAAAGCTGACGCGTACCACCATCACTGTATCGGTTGAAAGTCAGTTTAAATTCATTGGCATCATTAGGAATGAAAACAACTTTAGCCAAACCCGACTTAAGCTCACCCTGCTTAGAGGTTACCGCTTCTTGATCAGGAATGTGCAGATCGCCATCTTCTGAATAGTTCGCAATACCCATGAACTCTAGCTTGTCGTTCACTTTTGCATACACAGCAACGTTGGTTGCAAAACGCTCATAAGCTGTTTGATAGCTTGTTTTTACTCGAGCACCAACGCTTTCACCCGGCTTAAGAAGATCGCTTGGGTCTTTCGTTTCGTAGCTAAATGAACCATTGATAGCACCAGAACCTGACAGTGCAGAGTTACCACCTAATTCAATTTCAGCTCTTTTTAGCATTGCAGGATCAATCGCTTGGTCACCAGAGTGGTGGAAAAGCTGACCTTCTTGTCGCGCACCATCAATAGTCACTACGGCAAATTTGTCTTCCATACCACGTACAAATACTTTGCGAGAGTAACGTGCGTTCCCGTCAACCGTAACGCTAGGCATAGTATTCAAAACATCTTTGATGTCTGATGCTTGCTTCTTTTCCAGTGTGTCAGAGTTGATTTCAGTCTGAATCAATTGGTCAAGGGCAGAACCGATAACGACTACGGTTTCTGGTTCGTCGGCAGCAAATGCTGTAAATGAGGTTAAGGCAACCGTAACGGCTACTGATAGTGCTTTAAGTTTCATAATGCGACTTATATTTTATAGATTTAAGTGAAAGTGCACGAATGGTACACGACACTAATTACAATGTTAATAGTAATAGTTATCATTTACATTCTTTACTTACATTTACTTACTTATAATAAAATACAATTTGATTAGGATGTTCTTGCTGTAATTTACTGCTGAATTTTAAATAAACCCTTCTTCGTTTCATCGCTGAACTAGGTAGCCGTAAGTATCGATAGCTTACGGCTTTTTTGTCTCATATCGACACTAATAGTCGACAATTCGACGACTATCAACCAAGTTGAATTAGTCATATTTACACTTAAATATGACTAAAAAACGCACATAG
The DNA here is from genome assembly GCF_041466065.1 of Vibrio sp. 10N.239.312.C11. NCBI lineage: Bacteria > Pseudomonadati > Pseudomonadota > Gammaproteobacteria > Vibrionales > Vibrionaceae > Vibrio > Vibrio sp. 10N.239.312.C11. The sequence continues at coordinate 50,297 of NZ_JBFSRZ010000026.1, read as the reverse complement.
ACCAACCTTTCTAAACTATCAGTACGAAGCGATAATCAAGCTCATAAACAAACTTAAGATATAAAAAATGCCCCTAAAGGAGCATTTTATTTATCACTGACACACTAACGTAAATATTAGTACGGTGAGATATTCGAAAGCGACTGAATATGAACCGTGATCTCTTCGCGATCGTGGTAAAGGTGCTTCGCCTGCATCTTGAACTTCACTTTGTTATCAATCAGGAACTGCTTTAGGTTTTCGATATCCTGCAGAACTTCATCGTAACGGCCTTTCATTGGCAGTTTAAGGTTGAACAGTGCTTCTTTCGCCCAGCCTTTGATGATCCACTCACCCATAAGGTGTGCAACACGAGCTGGCTTCTCAACCATGTCACAGATAATCCAAGTGACGTTCTTACGGTCAGGTTCGAATTTAAAGCCATCCACCATGTGGTGCTTAATTTGACCCGTTTCCATCAGGCTATCTGCCATCATGCCGTTATCAACACAGTGAACAAACATAGAGCGCTTAACCAATTGGTAAGTCCAACCACCTGGACACGCGCCTAAATCTACGCCCCACATACCCGGAGCCAGACGTTCGTCCCACTCATCACGAGGGATGAATACGTGGAATGCTTCTTCTAACTTCAATGTAGAACGGCTTGGCGCATCTGATGGGAATTTCAAACGAGGAATGCCCATGAAGAACTGTGAATTGTTGGTTGGGTAAGAGTAACCAACAAAGCAGTGACCCGGAGCGATGAAGCATAAATGAAGCACAGGCTTCTTAACGTTATCTTTCGCTGTCATCAGACCTTTACCACGCATAGCTTGACGCATCGGCACGGTAAATTTACGGCAGAACTTCAAAAGCTCTTTCGCTTCATTGGTGTCTGGAGTTTCAATACGGATATCGCCACAACGTGGGAAACCTTCTTTCTCAGAAAGCGCCTCAAGAATTGGAGAAATACGATCATCAGTCGGCAGATCTTTGATTTCAACCGCTACCGCGATCATTTGACGAGCAAAGATCAACGATTGGAAATCGATCTCTTTTACTAGTTTATCGGCTTCGCCTGCTTGATAACATTCAAACAATACAAAGCCTGTATTGTTCTTTAAGCGAGGAAAACCAAACACTTCCAGTTGTGTTGCCTTGTCTTGAATTTCGCCAGCACATTCTTTTTCAAAACCAGAGCGACAATAAAGTAGTACGTGTTTCACTGAGTTACCTCTTTTATATTCAAAGCAGCGAAGGAGAAGACTCCCCAACCAATGATAAATAGTAGACCACCAAACGGTGTTATAGGGCCAAACCATTTTATTCCTGTCAGTGCTAAGCCATAAAGGCTGCCACTAAAACAAAGGATGCCGATGATAAAGCAAATTGCCGCAATGAAAAAATATTTTTGTGATTTAGCACCAAGTTTCATCTGTAGCAGAGCACCACACGCCAATATTGCTAGTGTATGGATAAACTGGTACTGAACACCTGTCTCAAACACGCCTAGCAGATACTCTGGCAAGACAGCTTTTAACCCGTGAGCAGCGAAGGCACCTAGCATTACGGCTATTGCGCCAGAGATACCTGCAAAAGTGAGTAAATACTTACTTCTCATTAAGTACCTCTTTGATAAACGCCGATAGTTTCTCAACGGTTAACGCTATGTTCTGCTGTTCGGTGTAACCCGAACTCTTACGAGGCTTAAAGCTGTGATCGCCATCAGGAATAAACTCAACACGAATTGAATCCGACAGGTCGAAATCAGCAAACTCTTCTAGCTTACCAAAGGTATCGCGTTCACCCTGCAGAATAAGGCATGGCTTTGCTAACTCAGCTAAGTGCTCCCCTTTGTATTTCTCGGGTTTACCTGGAGGATGGAAAGGAAAGCCTAAACAGGCCATTGCTGCCACCTTATCCACTTCAGACAAATGGCTCGCCATACGTCCTCCCATCGACTTACCGCCAATAACAAGCTTATCGACATCTACCTGTCCGATAATCTCTTGGTAAGCTTCGAGCAGTTTAGGGGCTCGATCAGGTGGACGACGCTTACCATCTTCAGCACGCTTGATCATGTAAGGGAAATTAAAACGAATCACTCGTATCCCTTTAAACGCCAACCCTTTTGCTACCGACTGCATGAATTCATGATCCATGCCTGCGCCAGCACCATGTGCAAAGATAAAAGTTATTGGGTTGTCTTCACCATCAATGATGAGGTTATTCATCAAGTAAGTCCTCTTGTTCACTTTGCGCTTTCGCCAACATCCAATCACGGAAAGTCGCAATACGCCCCATGTCAGCTTGTTTCTCATGACACACCACATAGAAGGCGTTCTTACTTACCAACACTTCATCAAAAGGTGCAATCAAACGACCTGCTTCGATTTCAGGTTGCGCCAACACATTGTTACCCAAAGCAATACCTTGCCCGTGAGCGGCCGCCTGCAACACCATGGTTGAGTGACTGAAGATAGGACCATGGTTAACGTTAACCCCATCGATGCCATTTTGCTTGGCAAACTGTTTCCAATCCTTTCGAGATGTATCATGTAATAGCGTATGACATGCCAAATCACTGAGAGATTCTAAAGGTTTAGCTCCTAGCAGCACGGAAGGTGAGCAAAGAGGGATCAAATATTCTTGGTAAAGCTTATCGGCTCTGAGCCCCGACCAATTCCCTCGGCCATAGTAAATAGCCACGTCTACATCATCGGTCAACGAGCCTTCATCCATATCAACGGCTTTGATTCTTACATCAATATCAGGTTCTTGCTGATTAAAGTCAGCGAGTCTTGGTACTAACCATTGAATAGCAAAACTCGGCGGCAAACTGATGGTCAATGCGCCCTTCTCACTTCGCTCAAGAACTTTGTCTGTCGCTTCTGCCAGTGATGTAAAAATATCTTTGATATCCAAGAAGTAGCTTTGGCCTTCTTCCGTCAGCAACAAAGAGCGGTTTCTTCGACGAAACAGCTTCAAAGATAAGAATTCTTCAAGCGCTTTGATCTGATGACTGACCGCGGCTTGAGTAACAAACAACTCTTCTGCGGCACGCGTAAAACTCAAGTGTCGAGCAGCAGCTTCAAACACTCTTAGTGAGTTTAATGGGGGTAATCGACGAGACATAGTTACTCTCTAAATAAGCATTAGTTTTTTTTATCTGAAACATTATAATTTGTCCATTGCCTAGCGGCCAGAGAAATTCTATATTTCATCCCGCAGCAGCTAGCCTGAACGGCTTGATTCTCTCTAGAATCAATTGGTTTAGCTCCTGCGATGTTGTGTTTGCAAACTCGTTCTTTTCGAGTTGGGTAGAGTTCTACCAAATGTTTTGTTGCAGTTCCATACTGAAACGAGGCATGTACTTCCTGTATTTATTTTGACCTGTCTGTCAAATTTGTTTACACCGCCTTATGGGCGGTGTTTTTTTATGTCCAAAGAAAAGTAACAATAAGTTTATCAATAGCTGTGCTAATTAATCTTTATTATTTTTCATCGCTAATCACAGAATCAGACACCCACTCAAATAAACAACTGAACACATACAAATAGCACCATTGAGTTGCACTAAAAAGTAACAGAATACTTCAAGATACTCACACTTCTTCAGTACTTATAGACCCGTTTAGAGCTCACCAGTTCTATCAATCAAAAACTTCAAAGCTGAGCATGACGATAGCACGTCCAAACGCATGCCTCTTTCTACTGTCAATCCTTCATCATAGACAATAAAAAAGCCGCTTACTTTTCAGTAAACGGCTTTGCAAAATTATTAACGGTTGGTCAACACACCACTATGGACGGTAAACCTTAACGTTGTGGAAGCCTTGCTCTTGCAAGTAAAGCGCTTGCAGACGGCTCATGACACCACGGTCACAGTACAACAAGTACTCTTTCGATTGGTCTAGGTCACCAAACTGAGTTGAAAGCTTGAAGAACGGGATGTGTTTGATTTCAACACCATCGATCTCTAGCGGGCTTTCGTCTTCTTCGTCTGGGCTACGGATATCAAGAACGACAGCGTGCTCAGCAACGGCTTGAACTTGCTCCACTTCTGGTGCCTGTTCTTGGCTCTCTTTCTCGATATCACGGATATCCATAATACGAGCATTCTCGATCACTTGCTCTAGCACTTCGAAGTTAAACTTAGCTTCTTCCGCTTCTAGTTTGCCTTTCTTCGCTTTCACGGTTGGCTTCTTAGAGATAACACCACAATACTCAGGCATTACTTTAGCGAAGTCTTCAGTACCAATCTTGCGAGACAGGTCGATGATATCTTCTTTGTCCCAGTTGATCAGTGGACGAAGGATCAAAGTGTCCGTCACGTTGTCGATATGACGCAGGTTAGTTAGCGTTTGGCTAGAAACCTGACCAAGAGCTTCACCCGTTACTAGTGCTTCGATACCGAAACGCTCTGCAACCATACCACCAGCACGCATGAACATACGCTTAAGAACAACGCCCATTTGGCCGTCTTCAACGTTCTCAAGGATCTCTGCAACTACAGGTTCAAAATCAATAGAGATGAACTTCACCTTTGCAGATGAACCGTATTTATCCCATAGATAGTGAGAAACTTGCTTAACACCAATCTCGTGAGCAGGGCCACCAAGATTGAAGAAGCAGTAATGCACTTTAGAACCACGTTTGATGTGTAAGTAGCTTGAAACACCAGAATCAAAGCCACCAGAGATCAAGCTAAGCAGATCTTCTTGAGTACCAAGAGGGAAACCACCTAGGCCTTTATGACGTTCAATAACTTGGTTTAGCTTATCGTTCTCGACTTCAACTTTAACGGTAATATCTGGATTTTTCAGTTTTACTTTTGCTGATTCAACCGCTTGGTTTAGACCGCCGCCTACGTAGCGTTCTAGCTCGATAGAAGTAAAGTCATGCTTACCACGACGCTTAGCACGTACAGAGAAAGTCTTACCTTCAATAAGAGCACCGCTACGCTCAAGAACTTGCTCGTAAATATTGTGCAGGTCTTTAAATTCTGATTGCTGAACTTCAAGGGAGTGATGAATACCCGGAGTTTGCGTCAATACTTCAAGTGTTTCTTTAAAATATTTGTCGCTCTCAGACGTCACTTCGATATGGTCACGACGATTGAAGACAGCCACAGACTCAGTACGACGCTGAAGAATAGTACGAATATTACGTTCTAGAATCTTTGTGAAGCGCTTACGCACCGATTCACTTTTTACAAAAATTTCCGGGTGGGGCTTAACAATAAATTTCATAGTACTTTCACGCCAATAAGGTTCACAATTTTAATAGGTTCATCACCACGTAAAAGGTCATTTCACATAGTTATTGAAGCAATAATAGATCAATATTAAATCTAAGGGCGCGAATTATACATGAGAAAATCAAACAAGGAAAAGAGTGCGTGCTTTGGTGCCATTAATAAACTCACCTTAGTGACAAACTATCGTCTCGATTTCATCCAAGCTCATTTATCCATATCTTCTCTTCTCTTCTCTTCTCTTCTCTTCTCTTCTCTTCTCTTCTCTTACTAGCTTGGTACAAACCCTTTTGTGTATCAGACAAAGAAAAAGCCCAATCTACGACAGATTGAGCTTTGGGATGCATATTCTTGGTAAATACTATTCAGTGATTACTGGGACTTCTTCACTGTAAAGCGGTTCGCCCTGCATAATACTGATTTCAACACGACGGTTTAAGCTACGTTGCCATTCAGTATCGTTCGGCTCTACTGGCTCAGTATCAGCCATACCACGCACTCTTAAGCGTTGATGAGAGAAACCACGGACCTTTTCCATCTCTTGAGCCACAGACACCGCACGCTGCGATGATAAGTCCCAATTAGAACGGTAAAGCTCAGAATCAAGACGTTGATTATCAGTATGCCCAGAGATTCGGACAATGCCCGGAACATCTTTCACTAACTCGGCAACTTGTCTCACCAAAGGTCGGAACTTAGGCTGTAGGAAAGCGGATCCTGATGGGAATGCACCCTTCTCGCGAATTCGAATCACAATTTGCTGGCCAAGGTTTTCCACCTCAATCGCGCCTTGGTCGATCTCTCGCTCCAACGCCTTCTTGATGCTCTCCATCAAGGTTTCCATCTCTTGAGACTGTTCTTGAGCTTGCTGTTGCTGCTGATCTGATTCTGAATTTTGGTTGTTGTGCGCAGAAACCTCTGCTGATTTACCCCCCGTCATCTTGCCCTGATCACGCATCGTACCGCCAGCACGCTCAAATTCCCCTTCATGAAACTCTAGAGTTTGCTGCGTAATATCAATGGTTTGCTGCATGATTACATCAATAGGCGTCGGTTCTGGGCGACCAGGACGAAACTCCTGCGCAATAATGCTGGTACCTTTAGGAATGTCTTTCACTTCCAAGCGGTTTTGTACACCAAACGCGAATTTCATTGAGCCTGCGATCTGTTTAAATTTCAGTACGTCCATCTCAGAGAATGAAAGCAGCAGTACAAAGAAACACATCAACAATGACATCAAGTCAGCAAATGTTCCCATCCATTGTGGCAAACCCGGAGGGGGACATTTACATGGATTTTCTTCATCCATTTTTATTCCCCTTAAGCCATTTCACCATCAATCGTACGTTTACCTTCGTTAAGGTAACTCTTCAGGTAACCGTCAATAACTCGTGGGTTTTGACCATCTTGAATCGCGAGTACGCCATCCATCACCAAACGACGATTCAGTGTCTCTTGGTCACGACGTAGAGCAAGTTTGTCCGCGATAGGGAAGAACACCATGTTCGAAAGAATTGCACCATATAGAGTGGTTAAAAGTGCAACCGCCATCGCCGGCCCGATCGCTTTTGGATCATCCATGTTCGAAAGCATGGCAACCAAACCAACCAAGGTACCAATCATACCCATTGCGGGTGCAACATCACCAAAAGCTGTAAATACTTTAGCGCCCTGTTCGTGACGTTCTGTGGTTAACGCGATGTCTTTTTGCAGTGCTGCACGCACTACATCACCATCATGGCCATCAACCAATAGGTCGATACCCTTTTGCATGAAACTGTTGCTGATTTCCATCTCTTCAAGTGCTAAGAAACCGCCTTTACGCGCGGCATCCGCCATCTCTACGACTTTAGCAATAAGATCTTCTGGCTCATCGGCTTTAAACATAAATGCTTTACCGGCAATTTTTGCCGCACCAAAGAACTGTCCCATGGTGAATTTCATTAGAACAACAAACGTTGAACCACCAATCACGATCAAAACGGATGTCGTGTCATAGAACATCCCGAGGCTTCCACCTAGGATCATTGCCATAATTACGAAGGCAAATCCACCAATCAAACCTATTAGGGTTGCTAAATCCACTGAGCACTCCTCATGCTTTTTTACAGTTCTACGTCGACGATAATATTCTTATCGGCAAGACTATAAGATCTTTTAGTTAATTCTTCGTCTAAGTATCACACTTTTCGTTTTTGAATCACAACTATTGGCTTACTTTGGCCTTATTCAAAGCGTATAAACTCGATAAAGCCACGGTTATTCAATCAAAGTAAATTCAAGCGCCTTAAAAACGAACTTTCTAGCAAAAATTCTTGGTTACATTTGACCATCTCAGCGGCCTAGGGTAACGTTCGTTCATCTTTCCAAACGCAGATTTATTATGGCTACTAAGAAACCTGAAAATATGAGCTTTGAAGCGGCTATCGAAGAGCTTGATGGCTTGGTTGATCAACTAGAAAATGGTGATCTAGCTTTAGATGATGCGCTGAAAAAGTTCGAACGAGGCATCTCCCTCGCTCGTGCTGGTCAAAGTAAACTAAACGACGCAGAACAGCGTGTTAGCATCCTGCTGCAAAATGATGAAAATGCAGAACTGAGTGACTTTAACCCACAACCTGAATAACAAATTGTATGAGATCCCCTATGATCGAGACGTTATTGTCTTATCAAGCACGTAATAACGAGCAACTTAACCTTTGGCTTGATCGCCTGCCACACCAAAATCAGAATCTCATTAACGCGATGCGTTATGGGTTACTTTTAGGCGGCAAACGCGCACGTCCGTTTCTTGTCTACATTACAGGGGAAATGCTCGGTTGCACTGCGGAAGAACTCGACACTCCAGCTTCAGCAATCGAATGTATTCATGCCTATTCTCTGATTCACGACGACCTTCCAGCAATGGACGACGACGAATTGCGTCGTGGCCATCAGACTTGTCACATCAAATACGATGAAGCAACGGCAATTTTAACTGGCGATGCACTACAAACTCTCGCGTTTACTATACTTGCGGAAGGCACATTAAGTGCTGACGGGGAAAGCAATCGCGTTCGAATGATTCAACGCCTAGCAGAAGCGTCTGGTGCACAAGGTATGTGTATTGGACAAGCACTTGATATTGAAGCTGAAAACCGCTCTGTCACGCTAGAGGAGTTAGAAGAAGTTCACCGTAACAAGACTGGCGCTCTAATGAAGAGTGCGATTCGTTTAGGTGCTCTGTCTGCTGGCGAAAAAGCGTTTGAAGTGATGCCTCAATTAGACAAGTACGCCGATGCCATTGGATTAGCATTCCAGGTTCAGGATGATATTTTAGATATCACTAGTGATACTGAAACTTTGGGTAAGCCACAGGGTTCTGACCAAGAATTGAACAAAAGCACCTACCCTTCTTTGTTAGGTTTAGAGGGCGCTCAAGAAAAAGCGCAAACTCTGCTACAGGAAGCGCTTCAAGCTTTGGCTGCAATCCCATACAATACCCAGTTACTCGAAGAGTTCGCCCGATACGTCATCGAGCGCAAGAACTAAGACAATAAGCGCGCATTACCTATGACTCTTGATATATCCAAGTACCCAACTCTTGCTTTGGCTGATAAGCCAGAGGATTTGCGTCTACTTCCAAAAGAGACGCTTACACAGCTTTGTGATGAATTACGCACCTATCTTCTAAACTCAGTGAGCCAGTCAAGTGGCCACTTAGCATCGGGCTTAGGTACGGTAGAGCTAACCGTTGCTCTGCACTACGTGTACAACACGCCTTTTGACCAGTTGGTTTGGGATGTTGGTCACCAAGCCTACCCGCACAAGATCCTTACAGGTCGTCGTGACCGCTTATCGACTATCCGTCAAAAAGATGGACTGCATCCATTCCCATGGCGTCAAGAGAGCGAATACGACACGCTTTCTGTTGGTCACTCTTCAACATCGATCAGCGCCGGGCTTGGTATGGCGATCAGTGCGAAGAAAGAAGGCAAGAATCGTAAAGTCGTCAGTGTGATTGGTGATGGCGCGATTACTGCGGGTATGGCCTTCGAAGCGATGAACCACGCGGGCGATATTCATAATGACATGCTGGTTATCCTTAACGATAACGAGATGTCGATCTCTGAAAACGTCGGTGCTCTGAACAACCATCTAGCTCAAGTTCTTTCTGGCAGTCTTTACACGTCAATTCGTGAGGGTGGCAAGAAAGTGCTATCGGGCGTTCCGCCGATTAAAGAGCTCGTTCGTCGTACAGAAGAACATCTAAAAGGCATGGTTGTCCCTGGCACCATGTTTGAAGAGTTAGGCTTTAACTACATTGGTCCGGTTGACGGTCACGATGTGAATGAGCTGATTAAAACGCTTAAGAACATGAGAGACCTAAAAGGTCCTCAGTTCCTGCATATCATGACGAAGAAGGGCAAAGGCTACGAGCCAGCAGAGAAAGATCCAATAGGTTACCACGGCGTTCCGAAATTCGATCCCGCACACTCAAGTCTGCCTAAGAGCACCAGCTCTAAACCAACTTTCTCTAAGATTTTTGGCGACTTCCTGTGTGATATGGCTGCGCAAGATCCTAAGCTGATGGCAATTACGCCAGCAATGCGTGAAGGTTCTGGCATGGTACGTTTCTCGAAAGAGTACCCAGAGCAATACTTCGATGTAGCGATTGCTGAGCAACACGCAGTGACACTAGCAACGGGTATGGCGATTGCGGGTGATAAGCCGATTGTGGCTATCTACTCGACGTTCTTACAACGTGGCTACGATCAACTGATCCACGATGTCGCTATCATGGATCTACCGGTTATGTTCGCTATTGACCGTGCAGGTCTTGTTGGATCCGATGGTCAAACACACCAAGGTGCGTTCGACTTAAGCTTTATGCGCTGTATTCCAAACATGGTGATCATGGCACCAAGCGACGAAAACGAATGTCGCCAAATGCTATACACTGGCCACAAGCACACAGGTCCAAGTGCCGTTCGTTATCCTCGTGGTAATGGTATGGGCACCGAGATTCAAAGTGAGTTTACCGCACTTGAGATTGGTAAAGGTCGTATCGTTCGCGAAAGCAAAAAAGCAAAAGATGGCTCGAAAATCGCTATTCTAAGCTTCGGTACTTTCCTTGAGAGTGCACTTCAAACGGCTGACGCTATCGATGCAACAGTGGCTGATATGCGCTTTGTGAAGCCACTCGATGAAGCTTTGATCAAACAACTTGCTGCTGACTACGATGTACTTGTGACTATCGAAGAAAACGCAATAGCAGGTGGTGCGGGCGCGGGTGTGATTGAATTCTTGATGCAAGAGAAACTACTGATGCCAGTATTGAATCTTGGCCTCCCAGACAAGTTTATTGCTCAAGGAACACAGGATGAGCTGCATGAAGAGCTTGGCTTAGATGCGAAAGGCATTGAGAAGTCGATCTCTGACTATCTTGCTAAATAGCCTTAACACGTAAGCTCGTAAGCTCGTAAGCTCGTAAGCTCGTAAGCTCGTAAGCTCTAAAGTCGTAAGCAATAAAAGCAAAAAAGGTTGGCCCTAGGGTCAACCTTTTTAGTATCCGAGACTTAGCTTAATATGCTTGCAACTAAGTCTTAATCCTTTAGCTAACTTAAACTAACCAGCCCGCGAAATGTGCCACTGCGTACAAGGCAACAGCCGCCATAATACCTGCCACAATATCATCAATCATGATACCTAAGCCGCCGTGTACTCGTTTATCTAGCCAGCCAATAGGCCAAGGCTTCACCATATCGAAAAAGCGAAATAGGACAAAACCAGTGAATAACCATTTCCAGTCATCCGTAGGGATATTCAATAAAGGCACTAGACCCATGGTGATCCAAAAGCCCGCAAACTCATCCCATACGATAGAGCCATGGTCGTGTACACCCATATCATCAGATGTCACCTGGCAGATCTTGATACCGATAATACAACTAACAACCACTACTGCGACATAAGCAGGGAAAGGTAACTGAACCAGCAATAGATAAAAGGGGATCGACGCAAGCGTGCCCATTGTGCCTGGAATAATCGGCGATAAGCCACTGCCAAAACCCGTAGCCAATAAGTGCCAAGGATTTTTAAGAGAAATAAGAGAAAGTGGATTTGTCATCAATTAACCTTAAAGTGATCGTAACCAGTTAAGTTCCAGCTTAGTGGTTCACCATTATTGTGTAATTCAAAATATTCTACAGGTCTTATCTGGCCAATGCAGGTGACTTTTGTACCTGTGTGCGACAAAGCACTTTCCAATGAACCTTTATTTTCTTCCGGCACGGTAAAGCAGAGTTCGTACTCTTCACCACTGGTCAACGCATACTGCTGTGCAGAAGCGGTATCAGAAGAGAATTGAAGTAATTCAGCAGAGATTGGTAACGCACTCACATCAATGCTTGCACCGACCTGAGAACGCTTAAGGATGTGTTTTAAGTCGGCAATAACGCCATCAGAGATATCAATAGCCGATGAAGCTAGGTTCACGAGCGCCTGACCCGCCAATACTCGTGGAGAGCTGATGTAGTGCCTCTCTTCTAGCTCAAGTGCATAAGGCTTAGCTTTGTTCTGTTCTGGGTCTAATATCACCTCTAGCCCAGCTTTGCTGTCACCTAAGTTACCCGTTACGTAAATCCAGTCCCCCACTTTCGCGCCATCTCTGCGTAGTGCTCGGCCTTCTGGCACAAAGCCCTGTACAGTCAGCGTTAAACTCAGCGGCCCTTTGGTCGTGTCACCACCAATAAGTTGAATACCAAAATAGTCTGCAAGTTTGAAGAAGGAATCACAGAAGGGAGCAAGCCATTCTTCATCAACTTCTGGCATGGTTAACGCAAATGAAACCCAGGCAGGCGTCGCACCCATCGCCGCAAGGTCGCTAATGTTCGAAGCCAACGCCTTGTGTGCTACCCATGCCGGATTCGCCTCTGTTAAGAAGTGAGTGCCCGCCACTAAGGTATCCGTGCTGATCGCTATCTCAACATTGCCCGGCGCTTTGACCAAAGCACAGTCATCGCCCGCTGCCAGATGTACATCTTTACGTTGTGGTTGTCGATTTACAAAATATTTTTCAATCAGGTTAAATTCGCCAGACATCACATGCCCTATCTTTAGTCTTCATACAAATCACCGTAATTATTGGTATTACGATAATTTAGTTACAAAAAAGGCCAGCATAAAAGCTGACCTTTAGATTCAATATACGAACGTCTTATTTCTTACGAACGTGCGGTGCAGCTTTATCAAGCACACCGTTAACAAACTTATGGCTGTCTTCTGCTGCGAATACTTTCGCAAGCTCGATAGCTTCGTTGATAACCACTTTGTATGGTACATCTTCGCGACGAGTCATCTCGTACATAGCTAAACGTAGAAGCGCTAGTTCCATCAAATCCAGATCTTGCATAGGGCGAGATACGAATGGACGAAGCTTGCTATCAAGTTCCATGTGGCTAAGAGCAACACCAGTTAGTAAGTCGCGGAAGTATGCAACGTCTGTTTCTGGCATAGCTAGAGCAGGTTCTGCGGCATGATGCTCTTCTTCATCATACTTACCACCAGATAAGAACTGTTCTTCAACGGTAGCAATATTTTCTTTAGTAATTTGCCAAGAATAAATTGCTTGTAGAGCAAATTGACGTGCGTTACGACGTGCGGCTGGTTTCACACTGGCCCCCATTAGGAATCGATTTCAGAAAGAACGTTGATCATCTCAAGTGCGCTAAGTGCGGCTTCTGCACCCTTATTACCAGCCTTGGTTCCTGCGCGTTCAATAGCTTGATCGATCGTATCAACAGTAAGAACACCAAACGCTACTGGAAGAGAAAATTCCAGAGACACTTGTGCCAAACCTTTATTACATTCACTACAAACATAGTCAAAGTGAGGTGTACCGCCACGGATTACTGTACCAAGAGATACAATCGCATCGAACTTACCTGTTTTTGCAACGCGTTGCGCTACAAGTGGAAGTTCTACTGCACCAGGGCAACGAACAACAGTGATGTTGTCTTCGCTTACTTGTCCATGACGCTTTAAAGTATCGATTGCACCAGAAAGTAAACTTTCGTTAATAAAACTGTTGAAACGAGCAATAACGATAGCAATTTTTGCATTTGGCGCTGGGAAGCCACCCTCGATCACTTTCATAAGCCTTCCTTTAACTATTTTCATCAAGTGAGAATCGCCGGATTCTAGCACAAAACTGTGAGCAATATCTAATGCTAATTTAGAAGAACAGACACCGGAGATGTAAATATGATAACGCAGCACGGCTCTCAACCATATAGGAGCAACCAGTAGTCAAGCTCGTGTATTTAACACGTTTTGAATCGGGCTTAACTACTTTGCTCTTTTGGCAAAACGAATCACCAAAAGAGCCACTGGAATCATCGGTAAATTATGTTGCTATAAACAGAGATATATCGACTTACTCGCAAACATACTCAACAACGTTAAGACCAAAGCCACCTAATGCGTGGTAACGCTTGGTGCTTGAAGAAAGCAGACGCATATCATGAACACCAAGGTCTTGTAGAATCTGAGAACCCACACCAACACGACGCGAGGTACCTTGCTTTTTAGCCATGGTTGGCTGCTCGTTCTTATCTTGAGCTTCGAATGTCTTCACTTTGTGAATCAAAGAATCAGACGACTCTTCGTTACCCAGAATAACCAACACACCGCCTTCATCGCCAATGCGCTTCATCGCTTTATCTAGTGACCAGCTACGCTCTGTACCACGGTCTGAGTGAAGTAGATCGGTAAACGTGTCATGCAGGTGAACACGCACTAAAGGAGCGCCCACAGACAGGTCACCTTTTTGCATCGCGTAGTGGATCTGGTTATCAATCGTGTCACGGTAAGTCACAAGCTCAAAGTCACCAAACTCTGTTGGCAAATGACATTGTGCTACACGTTCAATCGTCGTTTCTGTGTTGTTGCGGTATTCAATCAAGTCAGCAATGGTGCCTAATTTGATATCGTGTTTTTCAGCGAAGACTTCAAGATCAGGGCGACGTGCCATGGTGCCGTCGTCATTTAGGATTTCAACGATAACCGAAGCTGGCTCACAGCCTGCTAGACGTGCTAAATCACAGCCTGCTTCTGTGTGGCCTGCGCGCGTTAGAACACCACCTTCTTGCGCTGTCAGTGGGAAAATATGACCAGGTTGAACAAGATCAGCCGCTTTCGCATCTTTCGCCACTGCCGCTTGAACTGTCACTGCACGGTCTGATGCAGAGATACCCGTCGTTACACCCTCAGCCGCTTCAATCGAAACCGTAAAGTTCGTGGTGTACTGTGCATTGTTGTCTTGAACCATAGGGGCTAGACCCATACGGCTTGAACGCTCTTTGGTTAGCGTCAGACAGATTAAGCCACGGCCATACATCGCCATGAAGTTAATCGCTTCTGGCGTCACATGTTCTGCTGCCATGATCAGATCGCCTTCATTTTCGCGATCTTCATCATCCATCAGGATAACCATTTTTCCTAGGCGAATGTCTTCAATAATTTCTTGAGGAGTACTAATTGGCATTGTTCTATATCCTTTGAAATGGTTCTGCTTCCTAGAACCGACACTATTTAAACCTGATGATATTGCTTCGCTTTACAAAGTCTCGCTTAACGCACTTTGTATCAACGGTTAGGCAAAACCATTCTGCTGTAAGAATTCCATCGTTAATCGAGATTCAGGCTCAGACTCTTGCTGCTGACCTTGCAGTAAACGCTCCATGTAACGCGCTAATACATCAACTTCTAGATTCACTTTACGACCGACATTGAATTGGTCGATGGTGGTTTCTGAAGAAGTGTGAGGAACGATAGTCAGCTTGAATGCGTTCTTGCGTAAATCGTTCACAGTCAGGCTGATACCATCGACCGTTACTGAACCTTTTTGAGCCACGTATTTTGAGATTTCTGCTGGCATTTCTACCCAGAACTCAATCGCACGACCAACTTGATTACGTTCAACAATCTCACCCACGCCATCAACGTGACCAGACACGATGTGTCCACCGAAACGCGTGGTTGGTAACATTGCTTTCTCAAGGTTTACCTTGTCGCCAGCTTGGTAATCGACAAAACCCGTTTTTTTCAGGGTCTCAAGCGAAAGGTCTGCACTGTAGCTGTGATCGTTATACTCAACAACCGTCAAACAAACACCATTGGTCGCGATACTGTCGCCTAACTTAACGTCAGCCATATCAAGATTACCAACATTAACCGTTACGGTGATGTCTTCTCCGCGGGGAGTGATTGCACTCAATGTACCTACGGCTTCTACAATTCCTGTAAACATTTTAAAACTCTTTTTGTTGTCAACGACATGTATTTGGTTAGCAGAACTATTTCCACTATGGTTTCGTTATTATTTGTTTCGCGATAATAGGTTTCGCGACGATGCGAATATCCACACCAACCTGTCGAACATCTTTAATTTCTAGGTCAATCACATCAGACATTGAAGTGAGTCCTAATGCGCCCATCAAACCTCGTCCGTCACTGCCCATTAGTTTAGGTGCTAAATAAAGGATTAGCTCATCCACTAGCTGCGCTTCAATCAAGCTTTTTGCCAAGGTAGCGCCCGCTTCGACCCAAATATGATCAATATGGTTCGCTGGCAATTGACGCATTAGATCGTGTAAATCGAGCTGACCTGCATCTGTGGTTTCGACTTCAATATCAGCAGAGGTTTCAGCGACTCTCAATACCGATGTTGGAGTTTGGAATAACTTGAGCTCAGGATACAGTTGATTTTGGCGATCAAGAATTACGCGAATTGGCTGACGCAACTCGTCTTCAACGTAATTTGTTTTGGTACTGCTTGGCAACTCTGCCCAACGAACATTCAGCGACGCGTTGTCTTCAATCACCGTTTGGCTGGTTGATAGCACCGCGCCTGATTTTGCTCGAAAGTTCTGAACATCACGACGCGCTTCTGGCGATGTGATCCATTGGCTTTGACCATTTTCCAATGCCGTTTGTCCATCAAGGCTAGCGGCCATCTTTAACTGAACAAATGGCATGCCCGTTTGCATACGCTTAATAAATGCAGGATTTAAATCGAGAGCATCTTGCTCTAACAAGCCGATTTCAACCTCAATACCTGCGTCGCGTAGCATCTTGATACCACGGCCTGCGACTTTAGGGTTTGGGTCCTGCATGGCACAAATCACTTTTGAAACTTGAGCCTTAATCAAACCTTCAGCACAAGGCGGCGTTCTACCGTAATGAGAACAAGGTTCAAGTGTGACATAAGCGATCGCACCTTTTGCCTTATCACCCGCCATTCTCATAGCGTGTACTTCGGCATGAGCTTCGCCAGCTTTGGCATGGAAACCTTCGCCAACGATCTGGCCATCGGTTTGCACGATGACACAACCCACATTCGGGTTTGGTGCAGTAGTGTAAATGCCGCGTTTGGCTAACTGAATAGCACGCGACATCATTTGAAAATCTAGGGAAGTAAAGTTTGACATGATTGAGGAGTTAATCCTCTAATTTAGCGATTTCTTCGCCAAACTCTCGGATGTCTTCAAAGCTGCGGTAAACAGAGGCAAAACGAATGTACGCCACTTTGTCCAATTCTTTCAATTGGCCCATCACAAGGTTACCAATCATCTCGCTTGGTACTTCACGCTCACCAGTCGCACGGAGTTGTGACTTAATCGTGCTGATCGCAAGTTCAATCGCATCAGCACTCACTGGGCGTTTTTCTAGGGCGCGCTGCACACCACCGACCATTTTATCTTCATTAAATGGTTCGCGGTTTCCATTCGACTTTATGACTTTAGGCATCACAAGTTCTGCCGATTCGAAAGTCGTAAAACGTTCACTACATGCAAGGCATTGACGGCGACGACGAACCTGATGGCCATCGGCTACCAGTCTTGAATCGATTACTTTAGTGTCGTTCTCTGAACAAAAAGGACAATGCATATCACCTCCAAATAATTGAATATCAGTGTAACGGAATTGCCAAACGTTAGGAAAGAAAAAGGGCCAATTAAGGCCCTTTTGTGTGGTAATTCATTGATTATTGCTACTCGAGCGCCATTTCAAAAATGAGCTGAGGAGTAAAATTAACGACCAGCGTTAACCGCGAACTAAATAGTTCGCTTTACCTACCCACTTGTAGCTTGTCAGCTCTTCTAAGCCCATTGGGCCGCGAGCATGCAGCTTTTGAGTAGACACAGCAACTTCAGCGCCTAAACCAAACTGTGCGCCATCTGTAAAACGTGTTGATGCATTCACATAGACTGCAGCTGAACCGACTGAATTAATAAAGCGCTCTGAGCTCTCTAGACTGTTAGTCATAATCGCATCTGAGTGACTCGCGTTGTGTACGCGCATGTGGTCAATCGCTTCTGCCACATCCGCAACTACTTTTACGCCTAGCGTGTAGCTTAACCATTCAGTGTCAAAGTCACCTTCAACTGCATCACGTTGGTCTTCGAAACTAGTAAGCAATGATTTTGCACTAGCGTCAGCAACCAAGGTTACTTTGCCTGCTAAACGCTGTGTTAGCTTAGCAAGGAAAGCCTCAGCAACCGCTTCATGCACTAATAATGTATCCAATGAGTTACATGCAGATGGACGTTGAACTTTCGAGTTTTCAACCACATCAACAGACTTCTCAAGATCAGCGCTCTCATCAACAAAGATATGGCTGATACCGAAACCACCGATGATCACTGGAATGGTGCTGTTTTCTTTACACATTTTGTGCAGACCAGCGCCACCACGAGGAATGATCATATCCACGTAGTCATCCAGTTTAAGCAGTTGAGAGACAAGTTCACGATCGGGTTTCTCGATGTACTGCACAGAAGCCGCAGGAAGTTCCGCTTTCTCTAATGCAGACTGGATTACTTTAACCAGCTCCATGTTTGAGAAGAATGTCTCTTTGCCGCCACGTAGGATGCTTGCGTTACCAGTTTTGAGACACAGTGCTGCAATATCGATGGTTACGTTTGGACGCGCTTCATAAATAACACCAACCACGCCAAGTGGTACACGACGGCGAGACAGTGACATACCGTTTTCAAGTACCTTACTGTCAATCTCGCTGCCGACTGGATCATTCAGGCTAATCACGTTACGTACATCGTTAGCGATACCGGTTAAGCGTTCTTCGTTCAGCAATAGACGATCAAGCAGTGCATCAGTCAGACCCGCTTCACGGCCAAGTTCGATATCTTTCGCGTTTGCTTCTAAAATCGTTGTTGCGCTTGCTTCTAGCTCATCAGCGATAATCGCCAATGCTTTATTCTTTTGCGCCGTAGATGCGGTCGCTAGGTGGAAAGCAGCGTCTTTTGCTGCGATACCCATGTTAGTTAAATCCACGTTTAACTCTCCCTAAATTCTGTCTGTCTTTGGATGCAAAAAGGTGATTCGCCTTCTCATCACGAGCTATTCTTGGATTACAACAAGGTCGTCACGGTGAATGACTTCTGACCCGTAATCGTAGCCAAGGATGTCGCCAATATCTTTACTGTGCTTGCCTGCAATTTTTGCTAGGTCTTGGCTTGAATAACTGGCGATACCACGCGCAATTACTTTGCCTTTACTGTCTGTGACTTGGGTGACTTCACCACGAGAGAATTCGCCTTTAACTCGAACAACCCCTTTCGCCAACAAGCTGCTGCCTTTAGTGTTGACTGCGTTTACTGCGCCGTCGTCGACCACAATGTCACCAGCTGAAGCAGGGCCCGCTAGAATCCAGCGTTTACGGTTTTCAAGCGCTTCCGCTAAAGGCAAGAAACGTGTGCCTTGTGGGTTGTCACTCAGTGAGTCAAACACCACATTTTCAGCACTGCCCGCAGCAATAATTACTTCGATGCCAGCGCGACGAGCAATATCAGCCGCCTGCAGTTTTGTCGCCATGCCGCCAGTACCTAACGTAGTACCACTGCCGCCTGCGATCTTACGCAGCGTGTCATCAATGGTTTTTACTTCTTTGATGAGCTCAGCATTTGGGTCTTTACGAGGGTCAGCCGTAAACAGGCCTTTTTGGTCCGTTAATAGCAAAAGCTTATCAGCACCGCACAAAATACCCACTAAGGCCGACAAGTTATCATTGTCGCCCACTTTAATTTCGTTGGTGGCTACTGCGTCGTTTTCGTTTACTACCGGAATAATGTCGTGCTCAACAAGCGCATTGATCGTGTCACGTGCATTAAGAAAACGCTCGCGATCATCGAGATCAGCACGAGTCAGTAGCATCTGGCCAATCTTAAGGCCATAGATAGCAAACAAAGACTCCCAAACTTGAATCAACTGACTTTGCCCAACTGCCGCAAGCAACTGTTTGCTTGCCATCGAGTTGGGAAGTGCGGGGTAACCAAGGTGCTCACGTCCGGCTGCAATTGCGCCAGACGAAACCATAACCACAGAGTGGCCTTGTTTTTTTAATTCAGCACATTGGCGAACCAGCTCAACCATATGAGCGCGGTCTAATGCCAATGTTCCACCAGTTAAGACACTGGTACCCAGTTTAACAACGACAGTTTTACTCTGTGTTGTTGTCCCGCTTTGATGATTTGTTGTCATGAAGTCTTTTATGAATAAAACAAATAAGAGGTGATGTTTTAGCAATCAAAAGGGGAATTCACAAGCAGAAAAGGTGCGAAATCGCACCTTTTTGCTTTATATAGAAGAGTAACCTTTAAAATCAGACGAATTCGACAGACTCTTCGTCTAACTGAACGCCGATTTCAAATTTCTTTTGAAGTTCATCAACCAGCTTTTGGTGAAAGGCTTCTTGAGTTCGAGATACCTCAGCGATCGCCTTTTTAGGTAATGGTAAAGGATCCCAGTTACCATCGATGTTGTATTTACCCGTGTTGTACTTCGCCGAAAATCCTTCTTCCGACTTATCCAACTCCAACCACCAGCCCCAAAACTCACGTTCTTCTGGCGATTTTTTATCGTTCACACACACAGACAAGCAATCAAAAATATAGTGGCCTTCTTCTGATTGAGGCTCCCTTAAGTAAGGGCCTATAGCCTTTAAAACATTTAACAAGCGATAATGCGTAGGTTGTTGTGTCACTTCTGACATATTGAATCTCCATTTCAATGTTAAGAATGACGTTACTCAGACTGTTATACGTAGAAACTACGCAATTGGATTTTATAAATTATTTCTGAGTATCAGGTACTTACTTTGTACACTTTTCATGCTTAACTAATTTAGGGGAAATGTCATCTAAATAATTCATCCTCAAGCCACTTTATCGCCAATTCGAGGGATTGCTCATAACCTTGTGTAATTGACTTAGCTTTGATTTTCTTCGCTTTACCGTAATCACTGTAAATAGCAACCAGTTGGTTATCCATTGGAGGTGATACTGGGTCGCCCTCTAACGCTAATGCCAAGATAGGCACACTGGTTTTACTGTTTGACAGCAAACCTTGTACCTTGAGTGACCACGCCATCAATTGCCCAGAAAGACTATTGATATCAACGGCCCCTTTACCAAGACGTGAAGCCAAAACATCTAAATGCATTTTAGGCATCTGTTTCAGTTTGTCGGCATGAACAAAGATATCGTGAATTGGCGCGCCTAAAGAGATACACGCTTTAAGCTTATGCTGCTCAAGGAAAGATAATCTCACCATCGCATTGCCACCAAAGCGGAAGCCAAACAAGCCAACCTTGTGGTGATCGACCCACGGGATATTAGGCAGTTCATTCAAGACAGCTTGGTGAAGACAAGATGAGTCTTCTGTTAACGGCCAATGTGCACTGTGCCCTATCGATGGCATGTCTACCGTTAACATAGCAATGTTCTTAGGTGCTAAGTAATCCCTAAACAGGCGCCACATATCCGTTTGCAAGCTATCTAGACCCGCGCTGACAATCACAACCGGTTGTGGTTTATCTGTCTTGGTTAGATGCAAGTTCGCTTTGATCTTCTTGTTTTGGTACGGAATATCAATCTGCTTGACGATCAACTTAGTGTGCTTGATCGCTTCAGAATAGGCTGCGTTGGCCAACACTTGAGCCTGAGCCGCCAAGTTGTCGTTCTTGAGATGTGGGTAACCCGCAATACTGAAGCACAACGATGCTGAAAATAGCTCTTCTGCCATCTCTTCACCGTTCTTTTCATTAGAACGATTCTGATGCTGCATACCCAGCTTGGTCCATTCGTATGCCCAGTTACCACTTCGGTAACCCATGACCGTATCAAGCCACTCGTCGATTGTACGAGAGTTATCTGATGACGCGATGCGAGCCAATACCGCTTCTTGCTCTATTGGATTAACGCCTTGCCATACCCACTGAAGACGTCTTAGGTTTCGATACCATGATGAGTTTTGCTGTTCACGCTTCTCATCCAATAACGCTTCAGAGCTTGGCATGTATTGTGTCAACATTGAGGTCTCTTTCGCCTGCTTGTGCTTTACAAACAAAGTTTCCGAAAGGTTCGAGCTCGTTTCTTCTGGTTCAGACATTGGGATACTTAATAAGAAATGGTTGTCACTAATAATATAAAAAAAAATGACCCTATAAAGGGTCATTTCTCAAAAAACTAAGTTTACGCTTATTTTGACTTGCGATTTACTGGCTCAACGTAGCTTAGGCTAGTATCCCAAGGTTGCTCAATCCATGTGTCTTGAGCGATATCAACAATGTACTCGTCTAGCAAATCAGCACCAGATGGTTTTGCACATACAGCGATCAGTTTCGCTTTAGGGTACATTTCGCGAAGCTTACGTGCAGTGTCACCACTATCAACCAAGTCTTCAACGATTAGGAAGCCTTCGCCGTCACCTTCAGGTGCTTTAACTACTGTCATATCACGTTGGTGATCGTGGTCGTAGCTAGAAATACAAATCGTATCTACGTGACGAATACCTAGCTCACGAGCCAAGATTGCACCAGGAACCAAACCACCACGGCTTACTGCCCAGATGCCTTTCCACTGCTCTGCTGGCATTTGCTTTTCAGCAAGTTGACGGCAGTAAGTCTGCATGTTGTCCCAAGTGATAACGAATTTGTTGCTCATAGTATAAAACCTAATAATTTTGTCATGTTATTAGAGGCTATTTCAAACATAGCCTCTTCAGCGATTAAGCAGAAATCTAGACGATTAAGCGAAAATGTATTTAAGAATAAAGATAGCCGACATTACCCACACAGCTGGTGAAACGTCGCGACCTTTACCACTTAGCAGCTTAATTGCAGCGTAAGCGATGAAACCTAGTGAGATACCCTCAGCGATAGAGTACGTCAGCGGCATAAGCAGACATGTTACCACGACTGGTGCTGCTTCCGTAAGATCACGCCAATCAATGCCAACTAGGCCAGACATCATCAGAATTGCTACATAGAAAAGTGCACCTGATGTTGCGTAAGCCGGAATCATACCTGCAAGTGGCGAGAAGAAAAGAGCCAATAGGAATAAGACACCAACAACAACAGCCGTTAGACCGGTACGGCCGCCTTCAGCAACACCCGCAACACTCTCAACATAAGACGTTGTGTTTGATGTACCTAGCAATGCACCAATAGATGTTGCTGTAGAGTCAGCAAGCAGTGCTTTGTTCAAACGAGGTAGTTTGCCGTCTTCTTTGATTAGGTTTGCTTTCGTTGCAACACCAACCAAAGTACCCGCTGTATCGAACAAATCGACGAACAAGAATGCGAATACCACTGAAATCATACCGATTTCAAATACAGCAGAGAAATCAAGCTGCATGAATGTAGGAGCAAGGCTTGGTGGTGTAGACATGATGCCGCCGTATTGAACGTCACCAATAACAATGCCAAGAGCTGTGATAGCTAGAATCGCAATCATTACTGCGCCTTTCACGCCACGGTGAACAAGAGCAATCGTTAGGAAGAAACCAAGTGAGCCTAGGATAGGAGCAATCGCGGTAATGTCGCCCAGTGAAACTTTAGTTGCTGGGTTAGAAACAACGATGCCTGCATTGCTAAGAGCAATAAACGCTAGGAAAAGACCGATACCTGCAGAGATACCAACACGCAGAGACATAGGGATCGAATTGATAATCCATTCACGGATCTTAAAGATGCTTAAGAAGATGAAGATTACGCCTGATACGAAAACCGCTGCCAGAGCAACTTGCCACGTATAACCCATACCCATTACAACAGCGTAGGTAAAGAATGCGTTCAAACCCATGCCTGGAGCTTGAGCAATTGGGTAGTTAGCAACAAAGCCCATGATGAAACAGCCAATAGCAGCCGCTAAACAGGTTGCTACAAATACAGCGCCATGGTCCATACCAGCATCAGCTAGAATCATTGGGTTTACAAAAATGATGTAAGCCATTGTTAGGAAGGTTGTTAGACCTGCGATGATTTCAGTGCGCACATTGGTGCCATTTTCACTGAGTTTGAATAGCTTTTCGAACATTATCGAATCCTATAAGGGTAAAAAGTAAACGGTTGCGTAATCGATTGGCTGTGGATTATAAAGTTATCAAATAACAAATTCCAGATAGAATTAAGGCTCTAATCGATATTTATCAGAATGCCGTATGAAACAAAGCGATTAAAAATACAAACATTATCGGTAAATAATGTTTAAAAACAAACAATTAACAAAAATACATTCCGTGAAATTAGTTGGTTGTTTTTTCTACCATCGGTTATTTTCATTGAGAATCTAGCCAGTAAATTCTGAATTCAAACCCACAATAGTTATGTATTTTTCAACAGGATCAGTAATAAGGCGCAAATTGATATTTCGGCGTTTAAAAAACAACCACGCAGAACAGCAAGGAAAGTGACAAGCGAAAGCAGTTTGGAAAAGTAGCAGGCAAAAAAAACGCCACTCAAAACTGAGTGGCGGTAGAATCTGTCAACCAAAAGGGCTGTAAAAGAATTCCAATATATAGGGGTGAACAAAACTGTTCGAGTTACATGCTTACGGTATTAGTAACCAAAGCTTGTAGGGTATGCAAAGTTGCTAGTGTAAACAGAGCTGTTAATCCAGAACATTGCAGATGGTAAACCTTTCATAACTATCACCTTAATAAATCAATAAAAAACGAATTTGATTTCTCGGTTCCTTGGAGGCGATAAAACGGACTCATCCTTTGAGCATTTACTCTTCATCTCAGAAGTTGGTTATTAATATACCCTAAAGAAAAAAGATTACAAGTATTTTTTGCTATGTGTCACACTTTTGGCTATTTACGGTTATTTTACAAACTCTATTTTGTAATTAAATTACAAAATAGAATTAAACAAACGTTTGCCTGTACCGTTTATAAGCATCAACGCGCTTATTTATGATCAGATAGACAAGATCGCTTTCAAAATTTGAGCTATTTGAGGTTTAGAACCGCTACTCGTCAAAACGCTCAAGTGGTATGCTGTTGCCATCAAAACAGACCCATATTTTAGATTTTTGTTCTAGTTTTTTGCCATTACAAAACCTAAATATATGGTTATCAAATAAAAAAGGAGTCATCCGTGTCTGAATTCCATTCTGAGATCAGTAAATTGCCCCCTGCCCCTATTTGGCAGTTTTTCGATAAAATTTGTTCAATCCCGCACCCTTCGAAACATGAAGAAGAACTTGCTCAATACATTATTGCTTGGGCAACAGAGCAAGGCCTAGATGTACGTCGTGACCCAACGGGTAACGTATTCATCAAAAAGCCTGCAACGGCGGGGATGGGAAAAAAAAAAGGTGTCGTGCTGCAAGCTCACATCGATATGGTTCCACAAAAGAACGAAGACACAGTTCATGACTTCGCTAAAGATCCAATCCAACCATACATTGATGGTGAGTGGGTTACAGCGAAAGGCACAACGCTTGGCGCTGATAACGGCATGGGCATGGCTTCTTGCCTAGCGGTTCTGGCTTCGAACGAAATCCAACACGGCCCTATCGAAGTTCTACTTACCGTAGATGAAGAAGCAGGCATGACTGGTGCTTTCGGTCTTGAAGCGGGTTGGTTAGAAGGCGATATCCTTCTTAACACCGATTCAGAGCAAGAAGGCGAAGTGTACATGGGTTGTGCTGGCGGTATCGACGGCGCAATGACATTTGAAATTGCACGTAACGCGATTCCAGCTGACTTCGTAACACGTAAGCTAACGCTAAAAGGCCTAAAAGGCGGTCACTCTGGTTGCGACATCCACACAGGTCGTGCAAACGCAAACAAACTGCTTGCTCGTTTCCTAGCGGGTCACGCAAAAGAGCTAGACCTTCGCATCGTCGAATTCAAAGGTGGTAGCCTTCGTAACGCTATTCCTCGTGAAGGTTTCGTAACGGTTGCTGTTCCTGCTGAAAACCAAGAGAAACTGGCTTCGCTATACAACTACTACACAGAGCTGCTTTCAACAGAGCTAGGTAAAGTAGAAGACAGCATCGTGACTTTCAACGAAGAAGCTTCTGTAGAAATGGGCGCACTTGCGTCAGCAGACCAAGCTCGCTTTATCGCGGCACTTAACGCATGTCCAAACGGCGTGATTCGTATGAGTGACGAGATTGAAGGTGTTGTTGAAACGTCTCTAA
Organism: Vibrio sp. 10N.239.312.C11; assembly: GCF_041466065.1. NCBI lineage: Bacteria > Pseudomonadati > Pseudomonadota > Gammaproteobacteria > Vibrionales > Vibrionaceae > Vibrio > Vibrio sp. 10N.239.312.C11. Next base: position 24,563 of record NZ_JBFSRZ010000026.1, on the reverse strand, counting down.
ACGTAGGTGTTATCACAACAGAAGAGAACTCAATCACAGTGCTTTGCCTGATCCGTTCTCTTATCGATTCAGGTCGTAGCCAAGTAGAAAGCATGCTTCACTCTGTTGCTGAACTAGCAGGCGCTAACATCGCATTCTCTGGTGCTTACCCAGGTTGGAAGCCAGATGCAGATTCAGAAATCATGCACATCTTCCGCGACATGTACGAAGGTATCTACGGTCACAAACCAAACATCATGGTTATCCACGCTGGTCTTGAGTGTGGTCTATTCAAAGAACCTTACCCGAACATGGATATGGTTTCTTTCGGCCCAACCATCAAGTTCCCTCACTCTCCTGATGAGAAAGTGAAGATCGATACGGTTGAGCTATTCTGGAATCAAATGGTTGCACTGCTTGCAGCTATCCCAGAAAAAGCATAATTCGATAAACTATGTATGTTCAATAAATGGTGTTTCCAATAAATAGGGCTCTTCACTAAATAGCACTTTTCAGTAAACACCGTTTATAGACACAAAATAAAACAGGTACTCAATGAGTACCTGTTTTTGTATCCAATCTTTGTAGCTATGTACTTGTGACTAAATAAACAATTAAGCGCGTGAAGCCGCGTAGCTTTCTAACTCATCAATTGAAGTTTGTGCTACTACTTCGCCGTCGATGAAATATGTCACCATCTCACCATCACGAACTCCGATCAATGTCGCACGCTCACCAGACTGGTAAGTGATGTCCATTTGGATCGTGTTTTCGTCGATCTGCTGCATTTGACCTTTCTCAATCATATCAGCACTCGTAATCGGACCCACTGGTGCTTCAGTCAGTGACTTATCAAGCTGATTGTTGATATCAAGGTAAGTATCAATCTTAGTATCAAATATATGCGGTGCACCTGTTAGTGGGTTGCTGCCCGTCCAGAACTCTAGTGAGTTGAATACCAAGTAATCAGCTGCAACTGTTAGACCGTAAGCCGGTGCAAGCAATATGTTCAAACCACCACGAGCGTAACGGTTATCAACGGCTTTAAGGTTGAACTTCATTAGGTAACCCGTTACTGCATTGCTACCAACACAGCCAGATAAAGCAACAGATACCACCGCTAGTGCTACAACTTTTGAAATTGTTTTTTTCATTTTCATCTCGATATTTGAATTTGGCCGCCAAAAAATGGCGGTGGATAATAGCAACCAACCAAATGACAAATATCAGTGTACTGTCAGAAAAACCACAATTTGAAACACCCTATAATGAGTCAAATTAAAACTGGAAACTTATTTATAGATAACTCCATAGAAAAGTTTTGTCGTCACCGTAAACCGATTGATTCGTACTAAAAATCAACGATTGGTACATTCCGTGTTAACGAATTATCACCATGTTGAGAACAACCTAAATGGCAAGACTAAAACCTAATCAACCATTCGAATTACTTGGTTATACTGTTCAGCCAGGACAGCGAATGGAGATTGAACTGCAAGCGGCTCAGCTTTACACGCACTCTCCACTTTCGATCCCGATTGAAATTATTCACGGTCGCCAAGCAGGCCCAACACTGATGGTAAATGCGGCTATCCACGGCGATGAGCTAAACGGTGTTGAGATTGCACGACAACTGACCAATGCGATTGATCCAAAGAAACTGAAAGGTACCTTGATTGTTGTGCCTATCGTTAACGTGTTTGGCTTTATCCATAAATCTCGTTACCTACCAGACCGTCGTGACCTAAACCGTTGCTTCCCTGGCAGTGAGAAAGGATCGCTAACATCACGCATCGCTTACACTTTCTTTGAGAATGTGGCGAAGCACTGTGATTTTATTTTGGATCTACACACAGGTGCGATTCACCGTACTAACTTGCCCCAGATCCGTGCAAACCTGTCGAACCCAGAAACATTGCGCATCGCAAAAGCGTTCGCAACACCAGTGATCATTGACTCACCACTGCGTGACGGATCACTTCGTAGCGAAGCGGAAAAATTGGGTATCCCTGTATTAACTTACGAAGGTGGTGAAGCGTTGCGTTTTGATCACCTAGCGATTCGTGCGGGTTACCTTGGCGTACATCAAGTGATGAAAGAAATCGGCATGCTGCGCCCAAACCGTAAAAAGTTGCCAGAGCCAGTGTTGAGCAAATCCACCAGCTGGATCCGCGCTGAGTCAGACGGTATTTTGCGTAACATGGTGAGACTTGGCGAACAAGTTGAAGCAGGACAAACCCTTGCTTACATAAGCTCTCCATTAGGTCACCAAGAAGGCCAAGTGATCACAACCAAAGGCGGTATCGTAATTGGCCAACAAACTCTACCGTTAGTAAACGAAGGTGACGCAGTATTCCACATTGCTTACTTCAAACAAGATGACGATGAAGTGGGACAATCAGTTGAGAGCTATATTGAAGAAGTAGCGGAAGATGATTGGCTAACGGCGCTTAACAACTAATCAATGAATGACATGTAGTCACTAGCAAGAAGTGGCTACATTTTCGAAAATAAACTCCACAAACTAAAAAGCCCCAATACACTTTTGACTAGAAAGAAAAAAGTTATATTGGGGCTTTTTTTACTTGTCCCTTATCTTAAAATTAAGGAACCTGTAAATTAATTAAGAGCTGGATTACTCAGCGTCTTCTTGCTCTTCTTCACGAGCTTTTGCGCGTGCTTCACGTGCTTGCTCAGCTTTAAGCTCTTTAGTATGACGTAGTTCGTCACGCTCTTTACGCTGCTCTGATTTACGCTCGTTACGTTCAGCTTGGTTTGCGATGAAAGATGCTAGCTCTTTCTCTGCCCACTCTTGTGCTAGAGCTTCAGTTTCAAAACCAGACTCACGCTTAGATACTGTTGTGCTGCGAGACGTTACTTGACGAGTAATCTCTGCACACCAACCGTTGCGTTTTTCTGTAAGGCGGATATCAAATTTTTTGTTCTTAGACATGTTCTATTTTTTCCTAAGGGAGATCATTAAGGGATCGGTCAACTTTGATAACTCCATCTAAGTGAGCATCTTTTAACACCATCCCTTGGTAAGCGCGGTATTAGAGCACAAATCAATGAATATTGCTGCAAATATTTGCAGCGGATCACACTCCAGTGCTGTAAATCGTGTGTGCCGGATTTCAATGGGTTCGTAACTCTCCGATTCACCATCAACTTCTATGCTATTTTATCGACAACAATGAAATGAACGGTTCTCAAACAGAGACAAATTAAAGCGATAACTAGCTGCGATCAAAAAGGGAAGCTCAGTGCTTCCCTTTAAAAATGTGTTAGAAAATCAATACGCTTACCCCGGATGACCATCCACTCTTGGTGTTAACAGCATCATGCCAAACTTCCAGATAAACAGACCAAACGCCAACGTCCATAAACCCGCGCTGATGTTGACCATCTCAAATAAGTAAGCAGGGAAGAAAGTGACACCTAAACTACGAACTAATGCCGCGATAAAGATAGCCGAGAACGCCAGCGCCATACTTGGCCCTTTATAGATAGCACGGCCTGTGTGTCCCATGGTGACACGTGTGATCATCGCAAGAATGAGCCCGCTCAAACCGCCAATCGCAAACAGGTGCAGCATGTTATGGCTTGCAAATGGGTTATCTAACAAGCCTCTTAGCAACAAGCTCAAAGGAATACACAAATAAGCCGCATGCAGTGACCACACCAAAGGCTCAGACAACGTTGTCCAAGGCTTCCAACGAACAAAACGCACCAACTGAATCACACCTGCAAACACCATCAACTCATTGCCCACTTGAGCAAAGGTCAACGGGAAGAAGCTCAGCACAAACAATCCAACCAAAGGCAGGTTCGCTAGCCATTCCAACCAAACCAGTGGTTGTGCTTTTTCAAAGTCAAAACGACGGGCCGTGAAGAACGGGATAACTCGTCCACCCATTACGGATAATAGCAAGGTAAACCACCATAACATTGCGTGCCATACTGCAGACGATGGGAATGGAGGCATGCCTTTAATCGTCGCGTAACTAGCAAAGTTGGCGACGATAGCCAATATAAACAGCGGCACAAAAAACAAGTTCTTCCAGCCTTTCGATTTCACGACACGGAAACCAATCTCGTAAGCGGCAAAGATCAAGAACAACGCTTCAACCGATGAGATTAACCACAATGGCGCCGGTGTCCAAAATAGAATACGAGGTGCGAGCCACAAACCAACGAGCGCTGCTAATCGATAATGTTTAGTTCCGTTGACTCCCGTCCACGTTTGCACCGCAGTCAGAACAAAACCAACCACAATCGCCATAGAAAAACCAAACAGCATTTCATGTACATGCCACCAAAGCGCGGGGACTTTTAACACTTCAGGCTGACCATTTTGGAACATGACAACCCAAGCGACGATAGCAATCACGGCATAGAGACTGCCAAGAAAGAAGAAAGGTCTAAAACCTAAACGAAGATAAGCTGGAATCGCATCTTCTACGCTTTTATCTGTGATATTTAACAAACTCATTCCTCATTTCAGATAACAAGCCAAGTGTGGCTTATATTGAATTGCTACCAATAGCCAAATTCAAGGTGCAGTAATCATCACCGCAATATTGCCTAACACAATGCATGAAACGCGCCAAAGATATAAAACCAATAAAAACAAGCAACAAGGTGTATTTAGAGAACAAAAAAGTGTCAATTAAACACACCACAAAAAGTCATTTAGACTCGAATATGTGTAAAATAAAAACTACTGACATTTGATGAAGCCAAACATATAGTAAGACTAGTCTCAAATACAAAAGAACAGACAGGGAACGCGATGTATATTTTTGGTTATGGTAGCTTGATCAACTCCTCTTCTCGTCAACTCACAGGTCAAACAGGACAAGCTATTCCTGCGATAGTGCACGGCCTAGTGCGTCACTGGAGTAAAATCGACGACAGCTATGTTTTGTCACCGTTGATCGTCAATCTTGGTGAGGGACAAGTGAATGGTGTTTTGCTTGAGGTCGATGATGTTGCGTTGGCTGAATTTGATCGTCGTGAACGCGGTTATCACCGAATCGAATTGAAAGCCGATCAGATAGAGAGCCAAACTGACTTTATAACGGATCAATCGATCTGGGTATACATCAAAGACGAGATTGAAGCGCCTTGTGAAAACAGCCCTATCGTTCAAACCTATGTTGATACTGTCATGGCAGGATGTTTAGAGGTGTCTGAAAGCTTTGCTGCGCACTTTGTGGAACATACACAAGGTTGGCACCATCCATTAGAAAATGATCGCCACCAGCCGAAATACGGCAACCTTGCTGGGGTTTCTGATCACCACCACAGTGTGATTGATGGCTTGATACTGACCGTTCGTAGCTAGTTGATACTCATAATTTGTCGGTCTACAGAGCTCGTTGCTCTTAGTCAGTTAACTCGACCGTTAACTGTTCTAAATCGGGGTTAAACAACTCAAACCTGTAAACACCTAAGAGATTAGAGCTAACTTAGAACAAAAGAAAAAGCGCTAGGGGGAGCTAGCGCTTTTAAGACCAACTAAGTCCGTTTAGCCTGGTAGTTTTTTCAGCTATATCATTAGGATATAATCAATTTTTTTACTTAGGTAAATCAAAAAGCCTATTCTTTACGACTGCTTTTAGTCGTAAATTAAGTATAGTCGGGTTCTTATAATAATCCGGATTTTTCTAAAAATAATTCGCATAAAATTGATGACCGAACAACTGCTGCAACTATGCAGCAACCACAGATGAAACGGCTTGTGTAAAAAGCTTTCTAAGTAGCTTATTTTTATCATCTAAATGCTTAGCCTTGCGATAGATGAGCTGTATATCAAAATCAGGCACATCGATAGGTGGCTCCACTGCTACCACGGTATCTTGGTCTTGAGTATCATTGCGTGCCACCAGTTTGGGGACGATACACAATAACTCCCTACCTCTTATCAAACGTTTTACTGTTAAAAAATTACTTGAAGATATAGCGACTTTTCGACTGAAACCTAGCTCAGCCAATCGAATATCAACACCTGTTTTTAGAGCCCCCGCAGGAGAAACCAATGCATGTTCTACAGACACAAACTGATCTAAAGACATTGGTTGTTCAATAGATAAAACCGACTGATCGAACAAACAGACATGTTGCTCTGTGTACAAATGCGTGGTTCGATATTGCTTTGAGACCTCACCAAAACTGCCTATCGCCATATCAAGCTTGGCGTCTTCAAATACTTGCTGATAGTTACTCCGGTTTACATTGAACAGCACGACTTGCGAATTAGGAGAGGATTGCTTGATGAGGTCAAACAATGCTGGCGCGAACATCTGCTCAGCATAATCGGTAAGACCAATCTTCCAAGTCCCTTTATAAGTCGCGGCATCAAACGATTTAGACAGTAACACCTCTGACTGGATGGTATTGAGCAGAGCTTCTACCGTACTGGACAGTTCAATGGCTCGATCGGTCGCCTCCATCTTGCTACCGACACGCTCAAACAGAGGGTCATCAAACAACTTTCGTAGCCTTTGTAAACTATGACTCATCGCAGACTGGCTGACATAACAACGTTCAGCCGCTTTGCTCACACTGTTCGTTTTATACAGTGCCTGTAGTGCAATCAATAAGTTAAGGTCAATTCCTTTCCAGTTAAAATCAGCCATAAAACAAAACCCATATTATTCATAATCACAATTAAAACAATTAATTTGAATCATAGTCTAACTCCACATAAATTACGCTAAACATTTATCTGGAATCGATCATGCTTTCAATTTTTAAAACCTTTTTCTGGCTTGGCTGGATTAGCTTTGGCGGACCAGCGGCACATATTGGCTACTTCCATAAAACCTTTGTTGAGAAACTGAATTGGTTATCCGACGAAGAGTACGGGCAAATTGTCGCCCTCAGTCAATTTTTACCAGGCCCCGGCTCAAGTCAGGTTGGTTTCGCGGTTGGTTACAAAAAAGGTGGCTTAACCGGTGCGATTGCCGCATTTGTCGGCTTCACCTCCCCTTCAGTCATCCTAATGTTGATATTGGCCTTAGTGAGCAACCAGTTGTTGGAAGCACCGCTTTTCATTTCAATCATCCACGGACTTAAGCTACTCGCGGTTGTGGTTGTAGCTGACGCCACTTTCGGCATGTACAAAAACTTTTGCCAATCAAAGATAGCAACAGCACTGTGTGTGATCACCGCGATTGTTCTACTTTTGATTCCTGGGATCTGGCCTCAAGTCTTAGTGCTCCTATTTGCAGCAATCATTGGCAGTAAGTTCTTAACCTCGCAAGACTTAAAAACAGCGCCTTCGACACATAAGATATCCATAACACCGCTAGTGATTTTTGTAGCGCTACTGGTTGGTTTACCTCTGTTCAGTGCATATTCTCAAGGCATCGAAGTATTTGGGTTATTTTACCAAGCAGGCAGCTTAGTCTTCGGTGGCGGTCACGTGGTTCTTCCTCTGCTACAAAATGGTATTGGTGATCAACTGTCCCAAGATACCTTCCTAACAGGCTATGCCGCAGCGCAAGCCGTACCGGGCCCGATGTTTACGTTAGCCACTTACCTCGGTTATGTATTAATGCCATCAGCACCTATCACAGGGGCACTGCTCGCAACGATTGCGGTGTTCTTACCGGGCTTCTTGCTGCTATTGGGTGTATTGAAGAACTGGCAGGCAATTGCGAGTAAGCCTCTAGTAGCTGGGGCGCTTACAGGTGTGAATGCGGCTGTAGTCGGCTTATTACTTGCGGCTCTATACCATCCCATCTTCACAAGTGCAGTGAGTAGCGGCTTAGACTTCGCTCTGATCATTGTTGGTGTTTGGTTATTAAAAACCGTAAAGGTTCCGATTGTAGGGTTAGTGGGTGTGTTTATGTTGTTTGGCGCAATTACAGGTTTGGCGATCTAAGCTATCAATTAATAGACAGACAAATAAGAAGTGAGAGGTTTGATCGCTTACTTCTTGTTTTCCCGCTCTTCTTTCAAAAACTAAAAGCATCTTTTACTTCCTATAGTGGTTTAACCCCGTGGAAGTTAAAGAACAAATTGCAATCAATAAGCGGTACAAAGCTCAGCGGCCAAAATGATTTTTGGTGTTCAGGAAGGTAATACCTTAAGAAGGCGATTAAGTTATTACATGGATTGACATGCTCTCTCGCCATAATGTAATCGTAATGCCACCCCTTCTGTAAGGCGTGTTTTCTTGTCGTCATATAACGGCCGATTTTCCAAGCGATCCCAGGATCGGTAGGAATCAAAATAGACAGAGTGCCTCCAGGCTTTAACACTCGTAACCACTCTTTGATCACCAAATGAGGCTCGTATAGGTGCTCCAATATATGAGTTGCGATCACGCGCTCGAAGCTATTGCTTTCAAAATCTAACTCACAAGCATTAGTTACGTTAAAAGTGAGTTTGTCATAAGAATTGATACGACTGAGTTGCTCTTTTGCCACCTCAAGAGCCGCAGCATCGCCATCACTCACGATATACTCGTCAAAGGTGTGTTTGACGTGCAGCAAGTGTTCACCTGTACCAGAGCCCACTTCTAACACTCTCGAAAAGTGTTCACTTTCACCAAATGGCTTTTCACATGCTATGTGGCCAGCTCTCATCACATAACCCGTTGTATTGCCGTTATAAACTCGCTCATCATATTCGTCACTAAAACGGGACAAATAATCGATCCACTCTTTGTCTTCATCCTTGCTTGTTCTCATGCTTGATTCCTATTCAGATAGCGTTTTATCACTCGTTCGTAATATAGAAAGGATCCTCATCTCTCGCCTACCTCGTGATACGTTGTCGAGTATCAACCCACAGAAAAAAGACATCACCGCTATCAATGCAATTGAACTAGACAAAATAGCAGTAGGCACCCTTTCGACGAGCCCAGTATCGATGAAGTCGATGATAACGGGGATTCCTAAAACCAATGAAATGAAGCAAAGCAACATAGACAATACGCCAAAGAAGAACATTGGCTTTACATCTCTCAATAAGAACAAAATGAAATTGAGAATTTTGAGCCCATCACTAAAGGTATTCAATTTACTGGCTGTGCCTTCAGGCCTTGATTGATATTGCGTCGAAACTTCTTTGATTGGCATATTATGATGTAGCGCATGAACGGTAAGCTCTGTTTCTATTTGGAAGCCATCACTGAAAATGGGTACGGTTTTGACAAATCGATGGCTCATAATTCGATAACCAGAAAACACATCACTCAATTGAGCATTGAATGCTAAATTAATCAGCGATGAAAACAGCTTATTTCCTAGGATATGCCCTTTGGGATAAGCCATTGAAGCTCGCTCTCGACTTCCAATAATCATATCGAGTTTTTCATCATCCAATTGTTCGATCAGCGCAGGGCATATTGACGCATCGTAAGTGTCATCACCATCAGCCATCACATAGATATCAGCATCAATATCAGAGAACATTCTCCTGACAACCTCCCCTTTACCTTGGCGAGGCTCATGTCGAACAATAGCCCCAGCTTGCAAGGCCTCGTTTACCGTGTTGTCGGTTGAGTTGTTGTCATACACATAAATAGACGCATCAGGTAAAGCCTGCTTAAAAGACATAACTGTCTTTCCGATAGCACCCGCTTCATTAAAACATGGGAGTAATACTGCAACTTTTATACTATTCATAAACTCTCCCTAACCCTAAAGATTCGGTAGCCATCAGGAACATCGTCATATATGGTCTCCAACCAGCTGGGAACATTTGAGCTGTATAATTTGTTTATAAGAGCCTCTTCACTTGCTGATTTTTTCAAAACCATTAAGTGGGCGTCATTTCCTATAACAATATAATCAATGTTCTTAGCTTGGATTTCGTCCTTGGCTAAACTCATATCCCCCTCTAACATAACCTCTATAAGAAATTGATTACCAACGATATTCCTATGATAAGGAGCTGCAATTATGCGGTTATTAGTGTGTGCCAACACAGGTGCTCCCGTCTCAATTCCTGTTAGAATAACCTTTGCTTCGATGCCCTTTTCTTCCAATACTCTAAATAGAGTTTTCTTGTCATTTTCAACCGCATTTCTTTCGATGTCATCATTACCAACCGCTATCACTAGAAATGCCATTACTAATGGAGCTCCTAATAATATAATCAACACTTTAAATATTGAATATTTTACAAACTCAGACAATCTTATAACTACATAAGCCTGAAAAGGGCTTGATAAAATAAAACATAATCTTATCACCCTAACCTGCCAGAATATGGCAAGGAATAAATTCAATAAGAAAATAATATACAAGATTGTACAATGATGATTATTAACTCTAAAAAAAGGATACAATAAAGCAGGGATGACCAGTAACACATAATTATCAATAGATAATAACCCATTCTCACTTACATACTGAAAAATAGATTTAGCTTCAGAAACATGGTCAAGCCAATAAGTCTGAAGTATAGGTGGATAATCGACAAACAAAGCACTGGTAATATTTGGATATAACAAAACTACTGGAGTCAAATATCCAACACCCAATATAACAAACACAAACGAACGCAACCCAAAAGGCCAACTATCAAATTTAAACCAACTGTAATTATTAACAAAAGCCCAACCAACAAAAAACAAAACCACAATAACAAATGACACTTCATCGTACTTAAAATCAAAGAACTCATTATAAGGTCTGTTTAATAAAACGGAGATAACAACTGAAACACCGCAGAACAGATATAGCCTTGATACATAAACAAACCAACTCTTGCTAACAAAAAAACAATACACAGTGTAGGCGATAAAAAAACTCGCAAACAAAAGGATATTGTCTAACCCAGTCCATAACGACAATGCCAATAGAATAGATTGAGCATACACTCGCCATAATTGATTAATTTGACTTACAGTTATAGGTGTTAGAGATAGGAACAAGATAGCCAAAATAAGCTGAATATTATGGTGATCTATGGAGCCAGGAATAAAATGCATAACCGATGGGGAAAACAGGGCAAACATCATGCTCAAAAACCGATAGCGCTCTCCGAAGTAATGGTTACATAAATAGAAGCATGACAGTGAATAGAGGAGTAGATAAAGCAAAGGTACAATAGAAATAGACAGTGAATAAGCGGTACTTTCATCCACAACAAACAATAAAGGATACGCAATAACAGAAAGTATCAGATCGGGGAATCGGGACCAATGGATAACAATACCATCAGCGGCATTGAAATTATCCATTGGTTTTAGATACCAGCGCCCACTATTCATCCAATCTTGAAATTGAACAAAGCGCATGTAATCGTCATTATCATTTAAAACCAGTGTTGAGATACTCTCCCATTTATAGAAAAATATCGCAGTCGCACACAGCAGCCAAACAACAGAAATAATGATGATATCTTTATTAAAACTTTCACTCTTAGGCAAGATGAATATCCTTTTCATTAACCCAAAGATAATAATTTAAGTCGTTACTGCTCCATCTCTCTTACCTCAGATAACGCTCTATTTAAGTTGTCATTCGCCACTTTATAATAAGATGCTTTTTTATCGATAGCTTGTTGTAGATAGGGAATAGCTTCGTCAGGCTTACCCTGCAAAATTAAAAAATAACCGACATTATTCAAAGCTTCAGGAGCTTCCATGTGTCTCATAAAAACGTTGGTTGCCTTTTTGATATCCCCGGCAGCCAAGTAAATAAGCGCAAGGTTGTTTTGAGCCTTTTCATTATTAGGTTCTATCTCTAAAGCCGAACGAGTGTATTGATACGCTTCCTTGTAATTGCCATACATGTAGTGGGAGTACCCCATATTCAACAAAGCTTTAACTGAACTTTTGTCTATTGTCAGTGATTTTTTAAAGTACTCTTGCGCTATCTGGTGTTTTCCATCGACATCTTCCAGCACACCTATCCCCATGAAAGCTAATTCGGGAGACATGCTATCAACCTTCAAACCAGCCACTTCACTTTGACTTAAGGCTTGGTAATTTGTAATTGTTTCACTACTTTTTAAACGAACTTGATCTGCATTAATCGCTTTAAAGAAATAACTCCGCCCTTCCTCTTTGCGACGCTGCTTTGTATACAAAACACCTAATTGCTCTAGGACTTCGGTATGTGCAGGGTTAAAATCTAATGCTGCTAAATAAGCTTTCTCGGATAGTGCATAGTTACCACGAGATGAATGAATTTGGCCTATCGTAAAAAGCGTTTTATCGTGAAACTCTTTCTCAGGAAAGGATAGAGAGCGAATATATTCATAAAGGGCCAAATCAATATTGTTATCCCTCAATGCTACATCACCACGCATAATGGCTTCTTTCTCACTCAGTGGAGGGTCATCACTGCTTAAGGTATCGATTGGTTTACCTGAATACAACTCTGCATCAAACTGGTTTGTCGGCTCATCCGAGGATGCACAACCAAGAATAACGAACACTAATAAAGCTAGAAAATATCTACTCACTCGTATCATAAACTTACTCCTGGTGCACCAAGTGCATCAATAACAATAATGATCCCAGGCCCTAACGCGACAATAAAAAAGCAAGGCCAAATAAACAACAGCATAGGGAACAACATTTTAGTCGGTATCTTGGCCGCGATTTCTTCAGCAGCTTGCTGACGCTTATCTCGAAAATCTACCGTATAATCACGAAGAGTCTGCGCTAAGCTCCCCCCCATTCTAGACGCATGAGAAAGCAAAGAAACCAACCCCTCTAATTCGACTAGCCCCGTCCGGTCAATGAACTGCCTCAGCGCATCTGGCATGGTGACACCTGCTTGTATCTTGGCAAAAACAGTCTCCAATTCATCGGCTAACTCTGGCTGAGAAACATAAAGCTCAGAAGCAACTCGTCCAAGTGCTGCATTAAAGCCTAGACCAGATTCCGTACAAACTACAAGAAGATCAAGAGCATCTGGTACACCATTTCTAATTTTCTTCTGTCGCTCTTTTTGCAACTTGCTCAAGATAATATTCGGAGTGAAGGTCCCAAGAAAAACACAGGTCATGATCAATAAATTATTGTAGCTACCACCGAATGAGATGTAATAAACCATAAAGCCCGCGATGATACCGACCAAACTCGATAACACTTTCAATGCATAAAAAACCGATAACGCATTTTTTTCATGAAAGCCTGCATGCATCAACTTTTGTGAGTAGGTTTCATTATCCTTTTTATTACCTTTACTAATAAAAGGACTTAGTGATTCCAACGTATTAGAGAAATCATAAGGCTTTCTATTATTGGGTGAACCCGTTTCTGATATCTGTTTGAGCTTTTTATCTAAAGGGGAGCGTGCACCCAAAATAAGAAACCCTAGGGTCAATGTTAACAAGATGGTGGTAAGCAAAATCATTGCATAGATAACCATCTGAGAGCTGACTCCAAAGTCCGCTAACATTTGCTTCCAAACTTCAATGTTTAATAATTCCATAGGTTAAATCTCTATGCTGATGATTCGCTTAATCCATAGGGCTCCAATCGCTAAAAGTACGATACCAACACTGACCATTGAAACGCCGCGAGGGTCATTATAAAGCGGCTCAATATAATCTGGATTCGCCACTTTCAAAGCAAAAAACAAACCAAATGGGGATAAGGTTAATATCCATGCTGATAGCCGACTTTCAGCAGAAAGCGTTTTTATTTTCCTTTCTAGCTTAAAGCGAGATCTGAGAACTTCGGATACTTTTTGAAGATTTTCGGAGAGGTTACCCCCTGTTTCTTTCTGCAACATTACCGCACTAGAAAAAGCTAACATTGATACGGTGGGGACACGCTCAGCCATTTGTAAGATAGCCAAACGTAAATCGTAACCATAGTTAAGTAGGTTATAGGTATTTTTAAACTCGGCACCGATAGGGTCAGGGAGTTCTTCACCAACCTCATTGAATGATTGAATTAGCGGCTGCCCAGCTTGTAATGCCCGTCGGATAATATCCAACGCTTCAGGGAGCTGCTCTTCAAATCGAGCCATTCGATAACTCACTCGATTTTGCACATACAGGTAAGCAACAACCCAGACAGCAATGAATGCCGTTAGGCTAATGAACCACTCTTGTTGAGTCATTATTGATATCAGAGTGAGCGACACACCGCATAGAGCAACAATAAGTAAAAAGCGACTTAGCGAAACTCTAATACCGGCTAACTCCAACATCCGTTTTAAGCCAGCAAAATAAGGGATAACGATGAGCTTGCGATCTAATGGGGATAAGTCTTTATTATAATGCTCTTTGAGTAGCGACAAGCTCTCTTCATCGATATTACGTTGGGTCTCTTTCAAACGTCGAGAAAGCTCTTTATGCTTAGCTTTTTTCCCCGCAGCAGGCAATAACAAAGCTTGGGAGATAAAAAGCACCGCGATGAATAATAGGCCGAGTGAAACACTTACATTATCCATAATCTCTCCTTAACCATGAGTCTCAGTGAAGAGCTCGAAAGGCAGATCGAGTCCACGTTTAACTAACTGGTCATGATATTGAGGTACGACCCCCGTCGCAGTGAAATAGCCGATAATATTGCCATCTTCATCAATACCTTTACGTTGAAAACGGAAAATTTCCGACATGGTAATCACCTCCCCCTCCATGCCGTTGATCTCTTGAATGCTCACCATACGGCGCTTACCATCTTCTTGTCGTTCCATTTGGACAACAAGGTGGATCGCCGAAGCAATTTGGGCTCTTAAGTTTTTGGTTGAAATGTTCCAACCAGCCATAGAGAACATGTTTTCAACACGGCTTAAGGCATCTCTGGGGGTATTGGCGTGAATAGTCGCAAGAGACCCATCATGACCAGTATTCATTGCCGCCAACATATCAACGGCTTCGCTACCACGCACCTCACCAACCACAATTCGGTCTGGTCGCATACGTAAGGTGTTTTTTACCAACTCTCTCTGACTAATCTCCCCTTTCCCTTCTAAGTTAGCAGGGCGGGTTTCTAGGCGAATAACATGGGGTTGTTGAAGTTGTAACTCTGCAGAGTCTTCTATAGTAATGATTCGTTGGTCTCGAGGGATGAAACCAGAAAAGATATTCAGTGTGGTTGTTTTCCCTGACCCCGTCCCTCCTGAAATCAAGATATTAAGTTCTCCTTTCACGGCAGCTTCGACAAACTTAGCCATTTGAGGCGAGACGGAGTCGTAGCTAATCAAGTTATCCATCGTCAAACGATCAACGGCAAAACGACGGATTGAAACGGAAGGACCATCAAGAGCCAAAGGAGGGATAATGGCGTTAACACGTGACCCATCAACTAAGCGTGCATCTACCATAGGTGATGCTTCATCTATCCGACGCCCTACCTGACTTACTATGCGGTCGATAATGTTTCTCAGATGACGGTCATCCAGAAAAGTGTATGGCGTTTTTTCGAGTTTACCCCTTCGCTCAACGTAAACACTTTTAGGGCCGTTGACTAATATATCGGAGACCGTTTGATCGGCTAATAGAGGCTCAAGCGGCCCAAGGCCAAAAACCTCATCTTCTATCTGCTTGATAACCCGCTTACGCCCTTCGGCACTGAGTGCATGGCTTCCATCGTCAGCCATCAATTGTACGATGGCTTCATGTAGGTCTAGCTTAGCTCGCTCTTTTTCCAAGCTTGAAAGCAACCCTAAGTCTAACGTTTCAAGGAGCTGCTTATGGAAAAAGTGTTTAATTGATAGCTCTTGTTCGAGAACTTTCCGAGCCTCATCAATCGCCTTTTCTTTTTCTACATGAGCTTCTGCACTGCGAGAGTGGCTAGACACCTCAACGCTTGATAAACGTTCAACAGGATTGGCATCTTCTGAATCATGCGAAATCTGTTCTACTCTTTTTTCAAACTCTGGATTTACATTTTTTCGTTTAAAGAACATCACAATCCCTCGCGTTTACTTTTTATCAACCCATTATGAAAACAGCTTTTTCAGCCACCCTTTCTCTTCCTGCTCTGGTGGTGAAAGAATGTGTGACAAATCGATAATAGAGCGAGTAATAGAACTTTTCTTTCTCGACTGAACTAGCGGTTGCCCCAAGTTGGCACTCTCTAATGCAACTTTGAAATCATTAGGCATAAGGTGTATGTCATGCTTACCTACCGCCTGTTCAATATCTTTTAATTTAATTGAGTGTCGCTTTTCATAACGGTTCAGAATGACCTCAATAGAATCACTTTGTAAGCCGTACTCAAATTTCAGAGACTTAATGAGTCGACTTGTGTTTTTGACTGACACTAGGCTCTGTTGCAAAACAAGAAGCACCTTTGTTGCTGGTGATATTGCGGATGCAAATACATGGTCTAATCCTCTAGAGAGGTCAATGATCACATAAGGGTAAAAACGGCGTAATATAGGAAGCAATCGGCCTATTTTCTGTGCCTGTTCAAAGTCATCAGCATTGTTCTCATGCTTAAAGCTTAGAACATGTAAGCCAGATTCGTGCTTATTTACCAAAGTTCCCAACGATATTTCATCTAGGTCATTCGAACTATTGATCGCATCCGAAACACTATAAGTAGGAACAATATTTAAATAATCAGGAATCACACCAAATTGAAGGTCGATATCAAGTAACAAAACCTCACTGGGGTGCTGACTGGCCATCTCAATAGCGGTATTCAACGCCAAGGTGGTCGCCCCCATTCCCCCCTTGGTGTTTAAAAACAGAATAAACTCACCGTAGCTTGAGTTCTCAAGCTTTTCGGCCGCCGTTTTCTTGAGCAGTGGGAGCAAATCAGAAAGCGTCACGTTGTGAGATAAGAAATCAGAAGCCCCTAGACGCAGCGCGATTTTTAATGAGCCATTGTCACTTTCATCACCGAGTACAACTAAAGATAAATCTTGTTCTTCTAGTGATAGATCATAACCCTGTAGCTCAACCATTTTTTGAGCCCAGTTGCCATGTGCTTCAACAAAAATAAGTTCTGGAACATCGGCACTTTTTAAGTACTCCTCACTCATTGCTCCGAGAGAAAATGATGTCACATGCACATTTCGACATTTCTTCAGCTCTTGACTCATATGTGAGAGAAAACCCTCAGTACTGTAGATCAACCAGACTTTTAGGTTTGTTCTCAAACGCGTAATATCGTTCTCATTAGGCGTGATTTTGATCGCTTCCCCCATACCGCTACTCCTGTATAAAATAACTTATGGACACCGATTCCGAGTTTCGGAGTCCGCCCTTACCACACCTAAACTTTCTGCAGGTAAGATGGTTTCAAATGAGGGAGCAGCCAAGTAACCACTCGTACCTAAAAAACTCAAATTATCAATTAATTGAATTCCGTACCCTGTCGCTCGTGCCCTTACAAATTTAATGCTACTAAAGACAGGATCCGTATCATAACCAGATGTAATTTCATTCCCACTCACATCTAAATATGCAACTTCCAAATTCGCCGCGGTAAAACCAACAAGAGGGAGATCAGCAACAACCATTCCCGCGATATTGTCCCTATCAGCAACGTAGCAAACCGTGGCTAACCTTGCTGCCTTTCTGGTCGCTTCACTGACCATTTGAAGCGAAAATATGTAAGCACCCAGCGCTAAAATAAGGAAAACCAAGAGAAAGACTAGCCAAGACACTATGGTAAATTCGATAATAGCGATGCCTTTAATACGCCCTTTGTACCGTTTCATCACAACACCCTCATTATCGAAGAGACACTAATCGGAATAGAAAAGCTCGCCGAAGAAAACGGGATCGACACAAAGTGAGGAATATAATTGTAGGTCACACTCACACGTACATAGCTATCTGTATTCGGTGGGCTAATTGTCACGTCAGAAACAACTAAATTCGACAATATCGCCGTTCCAGCTGTGTTTTGACCATAAACCACCACATTCTGTATTTCTGACGACGGAGCCAGCGTTCCACCTTTGGTTCCATAGACTTCACTAACCGCATAGCGGGCGCCATTTTGAACGGATTTAGATATCACATTGTAGTGAATCATCATATTGCCCAGTTCAAGCACTAATATAAGGAAGAACAGCAATACAGGAGTCGCGATTACCATCTCGATAGCAGCAAAGCCACGATTAGATTTAATTAAAGGTTTCATAATCAAGACTCCCCACTATCAGGATCCTTATACAAAACAATCTTATAAGTTCCTTCCGTTGTTGATTCTGTACTACCTGAACCACCAACCACACTACAGGAGTGAATGAACTCACCAAAGACGGCTGGTGTACCTGAGTTATTAGTTGGTGCTTTTTGCAACAAGAAAAAACAACCAATTTTATTCACAGTAAAGTCAGTGGCACCACCACTTTTACCTGTGCAATCCACCATAGGTATCGGTAAAATACGACGCCAAGCGACACCATTTGCTGCGCACCCTGAACCATTACTTGCTATACATGCGTTGGTATCAGCTTCATATTGCGCGTAGGTATAAGTGCCATCAAAATCGATATCCCCTGTACTTGCATCAATCGTAATCTCATCGCTAGGCTCTGTAGTTACGTAGTCAGAAGGGTAATCTGATGCCGTTAAGCCACCACCATAATCGCCAAAACGAGTATTCAAGCCATCGCCTGTTGGGCCAACCGTACCACCAGGTTTGGTTGTGATATCTTCACCAATTTTAACGGGTTGGTCATAACTACCACCTAACCCCTCTTTGACTGCCTTACCACCAGACCCGAAGTCTAAAAGATGATAATTACCGTTACCCATTTCAGATAATTTGTTATCCCCAACCTTCAAAGCATGAACTGTACCCACCTCATAACCAAAAACATTGGTTATAACTTCACCAGTTTCGTCATGATATCCATCTTCAGGATCGACGTCGTTGTCCGAAGTTCCGTCACCAATGCAAACCCCAATAGGCACAACGTTATTGACGACCTCTTGCCCGGAACTTGGCCCAGCGACGGCACTTGCTGAAACCTCTTTTACTAGTCCAAACATTTGAATAAAGAACTCATCCATATCCAACGAATCTACTCTAACGCGTACATATACATCATCGTCATCACCGAAGGTGGCTGTTCCAGTAAAATCCTGAGGATCGTTAGAGTAATCAATGTTTATGGAAGCCGTGGTAAAATCAATCTCATGATTCCCTGTTGACGCTGCCATTGCATTTAACGCAGTGCCTATTTCAGCATCCACCGCATCTTTGTCTTTACTATTGTCCAGTATGGTTGCCGCAGCTAACGCCGCTGAATCTACAGCATTTTGTAAGCGTGTTTTATTAACCAGCATATGGTTAACATCTACAGCCAACGCTGACACAGCTAAGAAAACAAGCAAAGCAGCGGTAACTAATACGACAACTAAGCCTTGCTGTTTTCTGGGACTTTTTGATACTCGATACAACATATGAGTACCTCCAGATTTAGTTAAATTCTTCTAAGATCTGGCTACTACTTCCAGACAGTTCGTTTTCACCTCTGCCTACATATCTATCGTAACCAGTCTGCATCCGCTCCCCTGTACCATCCGGTACCACGAGTAAATTCTCTTGGGTCGCATTAGGGTTATACGTTTGTTCTGTTTTTACGAGTGCTACCGAATGCCCTAAACGAGCATCATTAGCACAGCCAACTAACACCATTACGAGAAAGACCATCATTATTCTAATCATATCTATCTCCTTATAAATCATGTCCAAATGAGCCTTCGCTACCACCATCTGTTGGTGATATTCCCTGTGAAGCTTGAGATTGCTCTGAATCCGATTCAGACGGTTCAGCGATATAAGCGCTTCGACCTAATAAGTAATATTCCAGATCATTCGGGTCAACAAAGGCGTCTGTTGGTAACGTTACTTTACTTCGGTCAATAGGACTCGCAAGTCGAGGGGTAACAAGAATGACAAGTTCTGTTTCACCAGATACATACTCTTGACTATTAAAGAGTTGCCCTAAGATGGGGACATCACCAATACCCGGCATTTTGTTACTCACATCCCTAACATTCTCACTGAGCAATCCAGCAATACCAATAGTTTGTCCGTCGGCTAGCTCGAGCGTCGATGACGCGCTTCGACGAGTAATTGGTGGGATAAAGTAGGTCGCATTGGTTGTTCCTGGGTCAATCGTTAACGAGCTGCTATTGGCAATTTCACTCACATCAACAGCCAAGTTTAGATTGATCTTTTTATCACTCAGAACCGTTGGGATAAATTTCAATCCAACTCCATACTCTTTATATTCAATCGTAATGCCATCTTCATCTGGCACAGGGATAGGGAATTCACCACCCGCTAAAAACTCAGCTTTGGAGCCACTTAATGCCGTTAAGTTAGGCTCAGCTAATACTTTCGCCACACCATTCTGTTTGGCTACATCCAGGGCGAATGTAAACAGGGTATTACTATCAATAAACGAGCCTAAAATGCCGTAATCAGTAGAGGTTGGAATATCAAAGATTGGCGTAGCCCCTAGAACACCAGCAGGAACTGACGACGCCCCCCAAGAAATATTCGATCCGCTCGTTTGGAAGAAGTGAAAGTTTGCATCAAATTTTCTCACCAAGCTTCTTTGAACCTCGGCAACCGTCACTTCCAACATAACTTGTTGAGCACCGCCAATAGACATCAAGTTGATAACACCTGTCGCTGCAGCTTGCTCGCTACCACTTTCCTTCGATTCATCAGCTGTTTCACCCGAAGAGTAGGTTTCTGCTATTCGCATCGCTACATTCATTTGTTGCTGATTACTCACCTGCCCACTCAGCAGCAAGCGATTCTGAGCACTGTGCACCTCAATAGTTTCATCAGGAAGAAACTCATATAACTTCGCTTTTAAGCTATTAAGATCATGAGTGACTTCGATGTTGATCGATTCAATCAGCTGGCCACGGGAGTCCCACGCCATTAGGTTAGTAGCACCTAATTTTTTTCCGATTAAAAACAGCTCGCTCGATTTCAACATCACAATATCAAGTACATCAGGATCACCAAGCGACACTTTGCTCGCTTTCCCTGACAACACCACATGTGTTGATTTGTGATGAGGAACCGTTACCGTTTTACCCGTTTGTAGAGCAGCAAAGCTCAGTGTAGAGAAACAAACAAAGCTCAAAATACACGTTATTATTATTTTCATAACTCACCTCAATCCTTGACGCGAACACTAGATGCTTGAGTACCTTTAATGATCGTCACACTCGGCTTAGGTACGTATCGACGAACAACCTTTTTCTCAACTTCATGAGGGTTTCTCAGTGTCAGTTGAATACTGCCTTTACTCTTCGCTGTTAAAAGTTTTTCAGCATCTTTAGGTGAAACCTCTAATGTCACAGCTCGTACGATAATAGGACTGTTTTCATTCGTTTTTGCCGTTTGGTCTACTGCCAATACCTTGATATCTTTCAACACGGTACGAGTTGCTGCTGAGTTTTTGCTGTAAGAAACGGTGCTAAGTATGTCAACTTTATTACCTGGTAATAGAAAACCAGCCACACCAATAACGTCATCCACTCGTATTGTTACCGCACGTTTATTCTCAGGTATTAATGCAGCAAGCGTTGAGCCTTCTCCTGGAATAGTAAAACGCATTTTATGAAGCACTTCTCCAGCATAAATAGTATTGGCCACCACTTTGCCAACCAATTCAGAAGCATCGGAAAAATTATTTTCATTAATCCAATCAACTTCCATCAACTTTGTCGCTAAGAACTGCTCCTCAATAATGGTTCCAGCTTCAATTTCTTGTGATGCCACCACGACTGGATGACGCTCCACAGTTTCAACTTCAACGGTTGGTTGAACTTGATCTTCCATCCACTGCTTAGCAAAAAATACAGCCGCTAAGCCAAATACTACGGACAGTAAAAACAGTAGGAAAACTTGACTCTTATTCATTATTTTCTTCCTCGTGTCCATCAGAGGTAAAATAGACTTCCCATGCCATGGAAAGAATATCGAAGGTAATAACAGGCGGGAGTTGTTCAAACGAAAGAATATCTTTGCTTATACCAACGAGATCTTTCGGTAAACATGGGAAAAGTGGCACCTTAAGAAGCGTGTGCATTTGAGACAAACGCTCAAAGAATCCATCTTGAAGCTCTACCTCTCTATCAGCAACGACGCTCATCCATAAAGCTTCATAGTCTCGTTGGTTAAGTGGCTTGAATTCAATCTTGTAACCTAAACGACGCAAAAAGGCAGGGTCGCTTATTTTCTTGGGATTTAGATTGGTAGAGAAGGCCAGCGTTAATACAAATGGCATCGTTATCTGCTGACCATTAGGCAGCGACAAATAATCGAATGAGTACTCCATCGGTACTATCCAACGATTAAGAAGCGCATCCACAGGCATGGGCTGACGACCAAGGTCATCAATGATAAAAATCCCATTGTTTGCCATCATTTGAACTGGAGCTAACCAGACTCGACTATTTTCTGAGTGATTGACTTCAAGCATATCCATCGTCAGTTCTCCCCCAACCTGGATATTGGGTCTTTCACAATTAAGCCAACGCTTGTCGTACTGATCTTTGAGGGAAATACTTTGATCGCTGCCGTTACTATCCAACGGCTTATGATGTTGCGCCGAGAACACCTTGATAATGTTACCCAGAGCATAGACGGCATAAGGGATAAATACAGAGGTATGTAAAGCATTCACAATACGGCTCGCAACAAATGTTTTACCCGTTCCTGCATGTCCATACAGCAACAAAGCACGTCCCGAATTGATTGCAGGCCCAAGTACTGAAATCATTTTGTCGACACCATATACATCATTCAGTGCCGCCTCGACATGTGGCCGAGTTACTAACTCAGCTCTCAAGTCTTGTTGTTTTACCACCTCACTATATTGGGTAAGCGAAACCGGTGCGGGGCCTAAATAGGCATCACGCTTGAAAGCAAGATCCGCTTCTTCAAGCCCTTTTTCTGATAGTGAATAACGAACATGACTATGTGACACAGATGAGAGGGAAATATCTGAAGTAGGCTGAAATACCTCGATTAATGACTTCTTTCTTAAAACGGCTAAAGCACTTTCCACGATATGAGTCACAACACATAAATAATTAGAAAGCTCTAAAACATCCGATTTTGGGTAAGCCGACAAATGCTTAAGTACAAGGTTTTCAATAACGACTTCAGGAACACCCAACATATCAAGAGATGTAGGGACGATTGGGGCTGAAATTTGTGGCTTCAAGGTTGTTGGAGCAGTACGCCCTATAATATCCATATATTATGTCTCCCCACAAAGCTAACCAACAACAGATTTAAGTAAAGTAGCTATACATCGCTAACCCTATAACAACAGAAGGAGCAAAAGGCATCGTTACTTTATTTGAATACCGAGTATGTAAATTAGCTGTTTTATCAATGACTGGTGCAGCTCCACCAAGCACAATTATCTTATTTTCAAAATAGCTTTTAATACTAAAACAGCTCGAGTTGGACAGGTTGTATAGCAGGTAGAAAACCCCAACAACTCCAGAAGAAACCAAGATAAAGTACGATGCATCGAGTAATTGTCCCCACCCCAAATACATTCCTACAACACCTAATAACTTCACATCCCCTGCAGACATTGCTCTTAAAAAATAGAATAGCAATCCAAAACAAAAGAATACGACCGACCCAAATAAAGACATTAAGAAACTATCAAAGGTATAATTGCTGTTGAACATTGATAAAAAATAGAAAAACAAAAAAAGAATCAATATTTTGTTTGGTATACGATGTTTCTCAACATCGTATACCGATACAGCAATTAGCAATGCCCAAAAAACAGAAGGCTCATTAATCATAATTTCAATTCATACGCTCGATATAATACTTTGAAATTTACTCACTAATGTCGTAGCCATTCCAGAGAAAATTAGCCCGACAAAAATTATGAGCGAGGCAGCACCAATGACATACTCAATAGTCGTTAACCCCTTTTGCTGTCTCACTCTCCGAGCAACCATGGCAGTAATCATTAAATACTGTTAATGATGTTATTAAGCTTAGCGGATAGGGCGGCCCCAAAACCAGTAAATATAGTGGTCAAGCCTAATACCAGTAACGCTGCACCAATTACATACTCGATAACAGTCAACCCTTCTTCATCTTTCATGAATTCTTTACAATTATTCAAAAACTTATCCATGAGAACCTCTCCTTGATTTACGTATCAGGCTTTGTTTGCCTGTAAAGTAAATCTAGAGGTGAGAGATATATTTGGTTAGGATTTTTTTGCCATTTACTTGCACTTTTTTGTGGTACTTCTAATCTAAATATAAAGCTTCATTAATTAGCCACTTTTAGACTAAAAGAGAATATGAAATGCATTGGGTATCTGTATGAAAATAGTAACCCCGTTATTATCGGATAAAGAGAGTGATTTCAACTCCGTTATTATCAATAAAATAAGTCACTATTTCTCTATTGCCAACTTCAAACAAGACATATCTATAATCAGTAACTTAGACGTCAGACTGGTATTTTTCATTTTGAATACCCCTGATAAAATCCAACTACTTACCATGGCTTTATCTATTTGCGAAAATTTGAACAAAAGAATTGTTATTATTTGCTCTGACCCGTTACCTAATATCGTTCGAAATCATAAGAATATATTTTTCATCATAGAAACGGCTTTGTTGCGTAATTCAATGGAACTAAATCAAGAACCTACGATCTGATCAGC